>JAOZSV010000141.1:2267-13143 GCA_029939505.1 Thiotrichaceae bacterium
CTCAGAGGTTTTTCGTTAGAGGTTTTTCGTTTTAAAGCCAAACCTCTGAGGTTTTAGAAACCTCAGAGGTTTTTCGTTAGAGGTTTTTCGTTTTAAAGCCAAACCTCTGAGGTTTTTCGTTAGAGGTTTTTCGTTTTAAAGCCAAACCTCTGAGGTTTTGGAAACCTCAGAGGTTTTTCGTAATGATTCACTTAAAATCCAAAACCCAGCACCGTCACATCATCCATTCTATCATTATCACCTTGATATTCATTGAAAGTCTGAAGTAATTTCTCTGCTTGTTCGTCAAAGGATTTATGGGTGTTTTTTATTAATAGCTGTTTAAAACGCTTTTTGCCAAAGGGAAAACGTTTTGAACCGCAGAGTTGATCGATAAAACCATCCGTTGTTAAATAAAATGACATCCCTTGCTCAATGTTAATGCTATGTACAGTGAACTGAAAGTTGAGATCAGATTTTTTATAGCCGATACTTTGTCTATCGCCCTTTATCACATTGATTTTGTTATTGTTTATATAATAAAGCGGCAATTTCGCGCCAGCAAAAGTGAGGCGTTTTTGGCGGGGTTTCACAAAACAAATAACCGCATCAAGCCCATCATCAGATTGAACATGTTCGGTATCTTGTTGTAATGAAGTTTTGACGAGAAAATTAAGTCGTTTAAGTATTTCACTGGGTTCGTGGCATTTCTCATCTTTGACAATGCGTTTCAAGTGGGTTGAAGCAATCATCGTCATAAACGCGCCAGGTACACCATGCCCTGTGCAATCCATGAGTACCACAATAAAGCCATCTTCAAAGGATTCCGTATAAAACATATCACCGCCCACTATATCCCTTGGTTTCCAAATAAAAAAGCTCTTCGGCAAGTAAGTCTTAACTTGTTCATCGTATGGCAACAAAGAAGACTGTATGATTTTTGCGTATTGAATACTTTCCATAATCTTTTTATTAACCGCTTCAGTTGCTGTAAGACGCAAAGCGTGAACTTGGAGTTCTTTAATATGAAGATGGGTTTTGATTCGCGCAAGAAGTTCCTCTTTAGAAATCGGTTTAGTCAGGTAATCATTCGCACCCGCTTTTAACCCGAACACTAAATCAGAAACTTGATCTTTAGCAGTCAAGAGTAAAATGGGAAGATCATCTGCTTGCCACTTTTCACGGATCGTTTGCGTCACTTCATAACCTGTCATACGTGGCATCATCACATCTAACAAAATAATATCCGGTTTGAAGTTTGTTTTCATCAATGCCAACGCTTCTATGCCAGAAGTGGCTTGAACAATATTGTAGTTTTCTAACGATAAATAGTTTTTAAGTACTTGTAAATTAACGGGTTCGTCATCCACAATCAGGATTGTGAAACGGCCCGGATTGACAGTCGTTTTGGTGACGGTACTTGGAAATGTGGGTATTGTTGCGCGTTGTTGATCTAAGAATGGTGAAACACTTGAGTTGGCATGAACTTTTGATAACGAATGTTTGATAACGGATAACTGAGTCTGTACTTGTTTTTCTGCAATGGGTAAGGTAAATGTAAACTGTGAACCAACGCCATAAGTGGATTTCACCCAAATTTTTCCGCCATGCAATTGAACTAACTGTTTAGAGACGGCTAAACCTAAACCTGTGCCACTGTATTTTCGAGAAATGGAACCTTCTGCTTGTTCAAAAGATTCAAAGATTCGATCTAATTTATCCTCTTCAATGCCAATACCTGTATCAGAAACAGTGATCGCTAAATATTTTTCATCACCCTCTTCATCCTCTTTATCCTCTTTATCCTCTTTATCCTCTTTATCCTCTTTATCCTCTTTTTTACTCTCTTCTTTCTCAAAAGTAAATTTTCCCCCATTATGGTTATAGTGCGTTTCACCATTTTGGATAGGGACGATTTGTACCTGTGCAAAAATGTCAATCTGACCTTTATCAGTGAACTTAATTGCATTACCGATCAGGTTATACAGAATTTGCTGTAAACGATCCTCATCAGCATTGACAAGGGGTAAATCAGAATCAATAGCGTTAATCAATTGTACCGGTTTTTGACCAATCAATGGTTTGTTCACGAGAAGTACGAATTCTGTGATTTCTCTTAATTTTATTGCTTTTCGGTGCAATTCAAGTCTTTGATCTCTCAAATTGGAAAAATCAAGAATATCATTCACTAATGCAGCTAATCGTTTTCCACTACTCACAATCATCGCGAGATTACTTTTGGTATTATGATTTAACTCATCAGTCTCTATCATAGATTCGGCGATGCTGATAATACCATGAAGTGGAGTGCGTAATTCATGGGAAGTATTGGCTAAGAATTCATCTTTGAGCTTGTTTAAGTGTTGTAATTCTGTATTCTTAAATTCAAGGGCATAAAACGACGTTTTCAGTTGCGCTGCCATTCGGTTAAATGACTTAGCCAATTCTCCCAATTCATCATAACGCTCAATAGGTAATAATATTTGCTCCCATTTCCCCTGGGCAATTTGTGCTGCTGCACGATTAATCCATAAGATGGGTTGAATAATCCATTTTGCTGTGATGAAACCCACCAGAATAGCAGTGAATAAGGCAATGAAAAATAATAAAAGGGTTATGCGAGTATTCGTCTCAATTTGTGCCATAAAGTCTTTTTCTGGTATAACAAGCACAATGAGCCAGTCCAATCCCTTATCATCGCTCAAGGGCAAAACTTGTACAAATTGCCGATAACCGTCCATTTTAAAATCAAGTTGTACTGGACTTTGAATTTTGTTGAGCGTACCAAAATGGGCTAATAAATATTTAGCGGTACTCTGAGTCAGAGGATGATAACTTTCTGTGGCTTTAAACCGTTCTTGGTTGATAAATGGTTTTTCTGCTGTGGAACTCGCCACTAATAAGCCTGAACGTTCAATAATAAAACTTTGCCCAGTTTGACCCATTTTTAAATTTATCAAAAAGTCGCTGACTTGTGAAAAACGCATCGTGCTAAAGAGTACGCCGTCTAAATGACCTTTTTGATCATAGATGGGCTGAACAGCACCAATATTTGGCGTGGATTGGGTGTTAGGAAAAATATCTGTCCATCTGGGTTTTTCCGCGTGAATAGCGGATTTATACCAAGAATGAATACGTGGATCATCGTAGCGACTGATCAAAACGGGTGTGCCATCGTCAAGCCTTTCTACGCCTATCAGTTCTCCTTTTTCATTGCCAATCATAATACTATTAACAGAGTGGAAGAATTCTAATTGTTGCAACAAGTAGGGATTCCAGTGAGCTAAATTTTGAATGGAAAATAACTGAAGAGAAATGGTATTTTGGTTACTTTGATTGACTTGATGAGGCATTTCTAGGTAAGTTTGGCTATGTTGTACAATGCGTTCACTGATTTCGCTCATTAATTGTGTCGCCATATCATGAATTGCTTGTTGTCCATGACGAAATGAGAGCCAACCGACCAAACTGACGACGGCAATAATTTGTAGAACAAAAGGTACGATGAGTACAAAACGGAGTGGTAATTTGTTAGAGAACCTTGAAATCATAAGTAAGTTATCAGATCGTTCAGATTATCGTCCCTTTCAGCGAGTTATAGCCTGATGTGACGCAGGGTTCTTCCAATTTGAAGACCACCTAAATTCCACCGATTTCATCGGTGGCTATTCATGTTTAACCCTTTCTGTGTTGAAACTAACCCCAACGGGGTGAAATGTGAATAGCCACCGATGAAATCGGTGGAACTTGGAAGCACATTGCGTCACATCAGTTATAGCGTTATTAGGATTCTCACTTTTGAACTAAATTGAAAGTTAACGAGTTCAAATCCTCCTTAAATTCTTCGCCATATTCTTCGATATTATCATGTTCTGCATCATAAATCCAATTGACGATGATCTTCTTGTCAAATTTCTCCACTTCTTCTTCCAAGCGTTCAAAAATATCTAACAACAGTTTTGATGAGCTGCTATTAAAATAATTCAGTTCGATATTGATGGTAAAAACTTGATTTTTTAATTCTCCCAAATATTCTTCTAGCCAAGTAAATACAGAGGAGAAAAAATCGGTAATGTTTTCTGGGTAAGAATCCCCTTTAATCTCAAGAATATTATTCTCAGCATTAAAAGTGACTTCTGGTGTGCATTTAGTCGCTTTGATTTTCAGACTATCCATGAATTTTTCTCCTAAATCTCTGTTTTCAAAGTGAAAAATGAGTTATTTTCATTGATGTTTTGAAAATCAAATTCAATCGGTTTAACGGCTTTTCTTGCTAATTCAATAAAACCTAAACCCGCCCCTTGACTGTTTCCGTTTTTCCCTTGACGGCGTTGTTCTTTGTAATAGCGTTTGAGTTCTTCTTTGCTCATGTTTTGCAGGAGAATTAATTTTTCACGAAGTGTATCGACGATTTCATTTTCGACCATATTTCCACATAAGACGTAGTAATGATCGCTTTCATAACCAACGACGATGATACCGCTACTGAGACTTAATAATTCTGCTTCTTCACTTTGTTCCCTAGATGGCTGACATTTTTCGGCGGAATAATGAATAATGTTTTGTGTCTGTTCCACAAACATGGAAAACAGTTTGAAAATAGTTGAAGAACTGGCTTCTTCTAGTTTCATTTTATGTTTTAAAGTGCCACCGATTTCCACTAGAAGGTCTTGTGAAAGCGGTCCACTGAAACAAAAAAAGATGCCTCGTTCATTGAGTTCTTTTTTGAAGTGATAGAGATTATTTAGCATATTTTTATCCAATAACGATCAGACTAAAACTTAATATATACTTTGAACTGTAACGACTCAGGGCAACCACAAGGGATTGCCCCTACATTAGAAGATTTTCGTCCGTATTAATAAGAATATTGTAGGGAGGTTCTTGCAAAACTCTGAATACACGAGGTTTAAGAAATCCGATTTTTTTCAAAAATCGGATTTCTAAGTCTAAATTCAAAAACGCGATTTTTGCAAGAGGCTCTATGGGCAATCCTTTATGGTTGCTTGAGTACATTTTTTTCTGAAGCGACTGACAGGTTTCCAAAACCTGTCAGGTCTAAAACTTAACCGTTAGCGGAATAAACGGACTGCTATTCTGCCTCAATGGTACGAAGGACTTTCAATATATCTGGAGTGAATTGAATCGGATTAATATTGGGCATTTGTTGTAATTCCACTCGCAAGATCATTACATTGCCTAGTTCATCTTTGAAATCCAGTAACGGAATTTTTACTCGACCTTGTTGGGTTATTGTTCCCAATTCATCCATTTTAGGTAAAGTGTAAGTCGCATGAGGTGATGGGCATACTTCATAAGTTTCTGGCGCGGTTTCTTGACTAAACCAGCCGACGGGTACGTCACAGGGCGTAGAAAAACTCGCCCAACGATTGGTTAGCGGATTTTGTGCATAAGTGAAAGTAAAAGGGCAATCTTCCTGTGCTGGTGGAGCAGATGGTGCGTTGACGACGAGTTGATAAGTTCGTCCAACAGGTGCCGTTTTTTCTTCCTTTTGAGCGGTTTCAGCTTCAGCCTCATCACCGTCTTGGGAAACTTCTTCAGTCTGTGGTAATGGCTTCACAAAAAGATAGTGCATACCAACATCAAGGTTAGCCTCTAGCGTACCTGATAGTGCTGTTGATAAGACATCGACTGTCTGCGGTTGACTAAATAAGCCAACTTGCCAACCGAGCGTTGAATTTATGCCGGGCGTTTTTTGACTCAAGCTGATGCTGACTAAATCAGGGGCTTGAAGACCAAAACGATAGATATCAATATCACTCTCAGAAGAGATGTTACCATAATAGGTTTCATTGGGTGTGATAGCCGTTGCATTATCTGGATCGTCATTGGGCTGTCTTTCATAATAGGCGTTTTCTTCCCATTGACGAGCGAGCGTATATTCCGCCGCTGGAAAAACAACCGAATCTAGTGAAGACACCCGGAAATAATAATTTCCAGGAGATAAACCTTGTTCAAATTTCACTTCAAGGCTTGTTTCTGGTAAAGCGGCTGTATATAAAGTCTTAGCGAGATTTTTTTCAGAGTATAATTCGATCTGCCAACCAGAGTTTGGGTTAAGACTGGGTGGTGCTTTTTGGCTCAAAGTCACTGTGATATTGCCACTGGTATCATGTTCAGGATTTTTACGATCTGTGGATATAGTGAATTTATAAAAATCCACGTCAATCGCAGACAATAGTGTTTCTTTGAAACTACTGCCTATTTTGTTAGCCCCCTCCAGTGTATCACTCACATCTTCACCCGCAACGGCGAATGGTGTAATGCCTATCAATCCAAATACAAGTATAGTACGGTGCATTTTATTAACCTCCTAAAAATAGTTTGTTATCTTCAACTTGAGAAATGCCTGGTTAAAGTTGAATTGCGTCGTTTAAGTGGGAACTATTATATAATACAAAAAATATTTCAGAAAGTTTAAATTACCCTCGTCTTAAAGTATATCACTAAACAAGGTACTGTTTTTGCATATTGATTCTTAAAATGTCTATTAATAATTCTCAACAAAATAGTCTATTAAATTGGACACCCCATATCACCGTTTCCGCTGTTATTGAGTCTGAGCAACGCTTTTTGTTAATTGAAGAAGAGTCAGACGGATTAATTGTATTTAATCAACCCGCAGGGCATTTGGATGAAGGTGAAACTTTGATTGAGGCTGTCGCCCGTGAAACTTTAGAAGAAGCGGCTTGGCATTTTGAAGCCCAATCTGTCGTTGGTCTTTATCAATATACAAGCCCTGTTAATCAAATCACTTATTTACGAGTTTGTTTTTGTGGAAAACATCATAGTCACGAGCCAGATCGTGTTTTGGATACAGGCATTTTACGAGCCTTATGGTTGACACGAGAAGAGGTTGCAAGCCTTTCAAATTTACGCAGTCTTATGGTATTGCGCTGCATAGACGATTATATTGCGGGAAATCGTTATCCTTTGTCTTTAATTACCCAAATGTGAAAATAGTGGCTGATTTATTTATAAACCACCCCCTCGTTCCCAAGCTCCAGCTTGGGAACGAGGGGGACGAGGGGGAAATTTTCACCACAGTATAAACGTGAGTACAACGAAAAACTCATAATCTGTTGCGTACCATATTTGCTATTTTCTATTCACTATGTTATAATATAAGAATATAATGAAAAATTTAAATGAGCCAAAGCGTTGAATTCCATTTCTAAAGTTAAAGTCCAAAATGAAAAAACGAAAACATCAAATATATGTAATAAGTATAGGAGAATTTATAATGTTAAATCAAGAAAAAAAACCATTTATTAGGCACCCTTCTGAAATACCAATAGAGATTGGTATAAGCAAATCTACTTGTAAAAATAGAGGTTTGAGCCATTTTAATTTAGGTGGATTGATATTTGAATCTAATCAAAATTGGCAAAGGGGCAGCTTAATTGGTATTCGTATTCCTTTAATTGATCCAATGTTTGAAACGACAGGGCAGGTGGTCTGGTGCAAAAATAAAACCACCTATTTTGATGTTGGCGTTGAAATGACGGATAAAGAAGACGCTTTTAGAGTTCGTATGGTAGAACAGGCGTGTCAAATTGAAAGCTATAAAAATAGGCTTAAACAACAAGGGCGAAATTTGACGACTAATGAAGCCGCAATGGAGTGGATAAGTGAATATGCCGCTGATTTTTCACCTGTTTAGGAATGTGCATGAAATCAAATCGACAACCAAACAGGTCGGGTTATGTTTCACTAACCCGACCTACATTCAATTGTCTAAATAATTTAAGGTTTAACACGGTTAAAATTTTTATATTGATAAGCTTGAATGACTGCAATAACCTCTAAAGGCTCATCATCATCTTCACTTTCTAAACGCATACGCACCGCGTTAGGTAATCCTTTTCGTTCTTTGCCCTCCCATTCTTTCAGCCATTTTGTGTCTTCTTGTATTCTTTCATCAACATATAAGTATTCAAAATAGGCTTTATAACCCTTCAATACCGTTATTGCAGCGGCATGTTCTTCTAAAAGTTCAGTCGGATCACTGGCAAATGCGGGTATGATGCGAATTTCTATGCCCCCCTCATCATCATCGCTGGGTAATAGTTGCCACGCTGTTAATCCAGGCTGCCGCCCTGGGGAGACTGTTGATACCCAAGCAATTTGTTTTTCATCGCCTTCAAAAAAGGGGTATTCTCTGTTTTCATCCCGATCTTTGTAGGAATGTGGAAATGCGCCATCAAGTGCCCTTTCAATTTGTAATAAGACGAGTACTTTATCTAAGCTTTCATCAAGGCGATTACTAGAACGAGTCCATTCTTTAAGAACGCTGTGCATTCCCATTGCCAATAGCAACATGACGAGTGTTGACAATGTGAGCGCGATCAATAATTCTAGGAGGGTAAAACCTGTGTGGGAGGATCGATGAGTTAACAAGTTAATTTTAATGATGGTGAATGATTTCGAGGTTTGAGTTTTTTGAAGAAAAACTCAAACCTCGAATGGTGAATTATGCGAATTAAGAGTTGATGTTACGCATTATGTTTCCAAGATGTTTAAGAAATCTTTGAAAAAATCGAATCTAGGCTAAAGTTTTTTTGAAGAAAAAACTTTAGCCTAGATTTCTAAGCGGCGAAACGAGGTTTAAGAAATCCGATTTTTTTTTAAATCGGATTTCTAAGCGGCGAAACGAGGTTTGAGCGATTTTTTCAAAAATCGGATTTCTAAGCTCAAATAGAATCGCTTTGCGTAACATCAGTTATAACATGCTTTTTGGAAGCAGGGTGCGTAACATCAGTTAAGAGTTGAAATTTTTAACTCTTAATTTATTATTACTGTGCGGCATCCAATTTTATTAGCCTAAAACTACTTAATTCGATGTCCTTTTTCTTATCACGCAAAGTATAAGATTCCAGTGCCAGTCGTATCGGGCGCGTTTGACGTTCCGGCTGTTCTAAGATTTCGCCAATATCCAAATCCAAACTTTTTTTATACCGCTCTGGTAATTCAGGATAATCTGGCTCCTCAACTATTTGAGCGGCATTGATCGCCGAGCGTAAAAAGACAGTCCGTTCAATATCATCCAAGGCTTTAAAAGCCAAGCGCCGACTTCCCGCTAATAAACCAAATGCTGTCCCTAAAACCATGCCAACTATCGCCATGGCGACAAGCACCTCAAGTAGGGTAAAACCAGTCTGTTGAGAATTAGTCTTCCTTTTCATCAGATAACAATTTTATTGACAAATATTAACATGTTTATAAACGAATTAACATTTTAACATAAGTGAATAAGGGAGTATCAGCCCTTTATCCCCTCACCTAATGAAAGTTTGGGGTTACTTAATTGCTCAGACTTTGTTCAGCGTAGCTAAACCCATTTTTATTAACGTGGAAGGCTAACCACTTTTGAGCTGATTTAATGGATTAATTAATCCAATTGCATTTATATTATCATGGAAACAGAAGTTGTCAAAAAATCAAAAAAAATCATCAAATTTCTCAATCGGCTGGCTACAATAAGATGACATTGAGACAAATGTCTATATTTTTAATGACTATATAAAATCTCTGACTCAATTTTACCTGTGATCGGATTGACGCTGATTTTGGCTTTAAATTTGAGATAAGTCAAAATGAATTCGCCACCACTACTCCCTCCTTCGGGGTAAAAGGTGATTTTATAATTCGCAGTTTCACTCGCTTCTCCCTCTTTATCAGTTTTACTACTCCATTCCAAAGTCGCACCACGACTAACCCACTGTCCAGTTTTTTGAGAAGTTGATTTCTTGTGAGAAGTTGATTCATCGTCTGTTCCTTCTCTACTCTCATAAAAAGTCGCCGATTTTTCTTTACCTTCCACAATCGCTGAGCGGCGAGTGTACTTGAGCACAGCGACAACTTCACGTACCTGCGCTTTAAGAAAAGTCATCTCACCACTACTGATATGCGGAATAACTAATGCCATCGCCATTACAAGAATAGCCATGACAACAATTAATTCCAGCAAAGTGAACCCGTTTCCATATCGAATTTTTTCCTTTGGTGATGGAATATTAGTAGAGTCAAAGCTATTATTTTCCATCTGACGGAGTAAAGGATAAAGGAAAAACGACTGGAGGAACACCTTGCTGTTACTTTCCCCCCCCAACCAAGAAAGGGAAGAAACCTTTTTATTGCCAATTAACAACATCAGCATTATCGCCCTCGCCACCTTGTACGCCATCTACAGCAAAGGAGTAAAGATCATAATCACGTCCATCCTGCCCAGGCTTCTGGTATTGATAGTCATTACCCCAAGGATCTTTGGGTACTCCTTTTTTCAAATAAGGACCATTCCACTTTGGATTATTAGAAGCGTTCTTAAACAAATCTTCAAGGCTATTAGGATATTTAAACGTATCTAAGCGATAGCTATCCAAGGCAACTTCAATATTAGAAATTTGGGTTTTAGCAGCATTACGCTGGGCACCTCCTAATTTGTCCCAAAGTGCAGGACCCACTATCGCAGCTAACATACCAAGAATAACCATCACAATCAATAGCTCCATCAAACTAAAGCCTTGTTGTCTTCTATCAATTTTTTTTGAGTTCATAAAGTACCTTTAATTATTGATTTAAACCTTAATTATAATTATAAATATTAATCGCTTTTTTTAAATTAAGATTTTAATTGACACACTTAACTAATATTTTAATCTATTCTCAGTAAACGTCAAGTGAAAATCTTGATTTATTTTAAATGAGATATTATATTATAAAAACTTCGCCAATCATTTTTTTGAACAGGATTATAATAGCAATGGTTAATGGTGAATTATGAATTATGAACTGATGTTACGCAAAGCGATTCTATTCAAACTTAGAAATCCGATTTTTTTTCAAAGATTTCTTAAATATCGTTTCGCCGCTTAGA
>JAOZSV010000142.1 GCA_029939505.1 Thiotrichaceae bacterium
GGGAGGCGTACAATACGCGAAATGTATTGCCAGTTGCGCGGCTATCAATGTGGTAACGGATAAAATGGGTGGGTTGGCTTGTGGTTTTTATGAAGGTAATTGTTGGACATCCTGTCTCAACCCCTTCAATTGGTTCCGACGTGGTCCGAAGCTAGGCAAGCCTCGGAACAAATCCCCCAAACCAGGCGCTTGCCAGCTAAACAGTTTCCCAGCCGGAACATTGGTTCTCACAGAAGAAGGTCTCAAACCGATTGAAGAAATCAAAATCGGTGACAAAGTCCTCTCAATGGATGAAAACACGGAAACGACCAGCTACCAGTTCGTGACTGACTTGATTCAGAGTGAGCAACCATATCGCCTGATTGAGATAACGCTAAACTCTGGCAAATCCATAGAAGCCACCGCCGAACATCCCTTCTATATCAAGGGCAAAGGCTGGAATCCGGCCAGCACCCTGAAAGTTGGGCAGGTTTTGCTATTGCACAATGGCACGACGGTTGTTGTTGAAGAAGTCGATACCCGTGTTCGCACTGAAAAGGTGTATAATCTTACGGTTGCCAATACCCATAACTACTTCGTTGGTAGGGATGGGGTGTTGGTGCATAACATGGCCCAAGAATTTGTCCCCGATCTTTCCCATATGACTGGAAAAACAGCAGCTTCACGCAATCGTGCTATTCAAACAATCATCAAGGAAGACTTCCAAAATTTGAAATTTACACACATACCACAATATAATCCATTTATCCGAACTGGAGTTGCTGCTAAGGGTAGAGGTACCCAAATTGGTAAAGCCAACTTTGCCTGCCGGAAAACACTTCGGAATGTGATTGTTCATGAGGAATTGCACCACCGTTGGTTCAAGCGTGGAATTCCTGGCGGGCAACACCATTCAAACGAGTATGTCCCAAATGAAAAGTTTTACGAAGTAGTCAAAAGATATTTTCGGATGCGTGGTTGGGGTAATCCCTAGTACATCAGATTAAAATAAAAGTTTATCCCCCTTAAATGGGGCAGAAGCTGGGGTGTTAAATCGGCTAGAACCGGACCAAATATTTCATCCTTCTTTTGGAATTTGGGACATTTAAACCTGTTGGGCATATAAAAGGTTCAAGAGAAACCTAAATAAGGTGATTGAAAGGGGCAAATTGAAGCTTAAATTTAACCTGAGTGCCGGATCGCTCCAATCTCCCGCCGGGCCATACAGCGATTCAGCACTGGATTCCTGCTAAAGCAGGAATGACGGGCGCAATTCTTATAATGAAAGCGAAAGCGGGAATCCAGTTTTCATTCTTGGGATGGTACGGAAACTTCCGCTTTCGTGTATTCGGCTAAAAAAGCCTCACTAAAGTAAAGCCTTACTAAGTATAGCGAGGTGGCGTTTGATCTTGAAACCATTTTGCATTACAGTGGGGGGCGAGTTTACGAAGTGGTATACTAAAATAATCGATTTATTGTGCTATAATAATAATAATATATTATTCTATGTAAAACTCCATTGCTTAGGGATTATTGGTGACATGGCGACGATTTCTTATTCTTGCCGAGAATGTGGTAAAACGGTTCGACTACAAGTAGCTCAATCGATAGCAGGTAGTGAATTGGTCTGGCACCGTGGTTATTCTTGCGAAAATTGCGGTGCAGGAGAGGAGATGGATGATATTGGTGTACCACCGGATGATATTAGGTATGAAATCATTAAGACCGAGGGATTATGGCACCTTAGTATACATGAGGACGGAAAACGGCGTTTGATAGCAGCCAAAGAAATTAGGGCTGCCTTAAATCTTCCTTTTTCTGATGTAAAATCAATTCTGAGGACCATTCCAGGGCGATTAAAGTCAGGAACCAGAGCCGAGATGGAATGGCTTAAGAAACGCCTGTCAAATAAGGGGATAAACGTAGAGATTTTTCTGGAACACGAAAATAAAAACTCAACAATTCCAAGCTTTCAGCAGCAAATAGGTTAAATAAATATTTATTATCTAGCGAGCGTAGGATGGGTTGTGTAGGGTGGGTAGAGCGATAGCCAGGTATCGTATGGGGAGGCATACAATATGCTAGGTGTATTGCCAGTTGCGCGGCTATCAATGTGGTAGCGGATCAAATGGGTGGTATGGCTTGTGGTTTTTATGAAGGTAATTGTTGGACATCCTGTCTCAACCCCTTCAATTGGTTCCGACGTGGTCCGAAGCTAGGCAAGCCTCGGAACAAATCCCCCAAACCAGGCGCTTGCCAGCTAAACAGTTTCCCAGCCGGAACATTGGTTCTCACAGAAGAAGGTCTCAAACCGATTGAAGAAATCAAAATCGGTGACAAAGTCCTCTCAATGGATGAAAACACGGAAACGACCAGCTACCAGTTCGTGACTGACTTGATTCAGAGTGAGCAACCATATCGCCTGATTGAGATAACGCTAGACTCTGGCAAATCCATTGAAGCCACCGCCGAACATCCCTTCTATATCAAGGGCAAAGGCTGGAATCCGGCCAGCACCCTGAAAGTTGGGCAGGTTTTGGTGCTGCACAATGGTACGACGGTTGTTGTTGAAGAAGTCGATACCAGTGTTCGCCGTGAGACGGTATATAATCTCACAGTGGCCAGCCCATAACTACTTTGTTGGTCGGGATGGGGTGTTGGTGCATAATCCTACAGGGCTTCGATGGAAGGATGGTTGCCTTGGGCAAAATGATTTAGATTGGCGATGTACTGGTAAGACGGAAAAAGATGCACTTACTGAAGCCTTTAACCGGACCGGACAGAATCGTGAAGATTTTGAGGTGACTGCTTGGGGTCAGGATGTATACGGAAAGTCACGCCCTGTTGAGTGGAAAGGTCCAAAGGGTGCCGAAGTTAATATGGATTTTCCGCATGACAGTGTCGATCAGCATGGTAAATGGAAAACAGGACCTGATGCCCCACATGTTGGTTGGCAATATGGGAAACCAAAAACGGTGGGGCATATTCTTTTAGATGATGTCCCTTGTGGTAGATAATATGATGATAAATGGAAGGAAAAAATAATGTGGACTCCAGAATCAATCTTTTTAGAAGGAATCAGAGATTTAGGAATAACGAGGTTTCGTAAATTAGAATTGGCAGAAGCGAATTCTATTAAACAACTTATTGAAGACAAATTTGCTGAAAGGGGCACAATTTATAGATTGTTTGAAAGACTAATAGTTTGTTCTGGTATGTTGGTGTTTAATAAACAAGCTTGGCAATGGTTCCGTGATTACCCAGAGCCGTCTTCAGTTTTGGCTTTTTTTGAAAAAGATGGAAAAAGTGAAGTGAAGAATAAAAGAATTGAGCATATGTTTGAATTTGAATCAATAAAGGATTTGATTGATGTTTATTCTGAAGGGCCAATTTACACAATATATATTACAAACAGGCATTACGATTATCTCTTAGCTTATACTGTTGAAGACTCTATTATAGCAGCAGGTGTGGCTATGGACTGGTTAGATGCTCGCCTGATGCAAGAAGAAACATCGGATACAGCCAGGTAGGGTGGCTTTTTTCGTTCAGCAAAGTGGTCTGTCGAAGCGGCATTGCCATAAAAAATGTATAAAAGGGTAGTTTCAATGATAGCAAAATGGGGCGAATGTTATTTCGATCATTTCAGTCAGTTTTGTGGAAACCCTATTGGAAGGGAAGTATTTGAGCAAGATAGCGCAATGCCATCTATTCAAATTCTTTTTTATGATAATGTTTTTGAAAATTGTCGTCTTTTTTGTTCTTTAGGATTAACCCATTATTTTTTGGAATTGAAAGAACTCGCCGAAGTAGTGGTTGTAGTTGATGATGCTTGGGATGATATTCCATACATTTTATCAAATATACTGTTTTTTATGGTAGAAGAACGTATAATGTTGCAACAAGGGATCAGTATTTCTGGTATAAGAAAGCTGAACCCAAACTTCACAAAAACATTCGATAAAGCGGCTCTTTATTTCTCAAAACCACAGGGATTTCCAACCCGTTTTGAAATGGTCAAGTGCGTGGGTTGCAAAAGTGCGGGAATAGTATACTCAGCATCCTTTATTTCTCAAGAGGAACATCATTTTTTTTGTGAACATGGTGCTGAGCTTTTTGAAGAAAGACTTGAGTTTAAAAAGGTAGACCCTTTCGATCTTCGACGACTATCATCTGTGTAGTCAGGTAGCCAGGTAGGGTGGGCAACGTGGTTGCCCACCACTTTTTTAATGAGGAAGGTGGGCAATCAAAGGACTTTGCCCACCCTACATGACTACTTGACTCAATTAAAATAAAATGAATGGGGCCAGCAAACAAAAACGGGCATTATCAAATCAATTGGTTTGTGTTTGCCCTGGCTTTGTTCTGCAAGAAGCTTGAGAAAAAGTAGAAAGAAAAAAGGTGCTAAATGATTTCAAATCAACAGGTATTAAAAGTCAGGTTAGAAAAGCTAAACAAAACCTTAGTTAGTGTTTTCTGTTTGTTATGTGCTGAGCGATTGTTTGGTATATACAAAGTTTTTGCTAATAAATTCTCTTTTTCTCATCTCGCTTATTTAGAGATTATTGAAAAGGCCTATGAGTTAATTTTTAAACCAGATGAAAAACAATTAAGGGCATTGAGGGATAAGTTAGAAAAATTCATACCTGATTCTGAAGAATATCCAGATGTCGTGGCTAATCAAGCCCAATGCTCAGGACTTTGTCTAATGTACGCATTAGACTATTTAGAATCAGGTGATGTATCTATAGCTTGGGCTTCATTTGAAAAAATAGAGGAAGTTATAGATCTTTACGCTTATATGAGAGGTGGGGATTTTGGATTATTCGAGAAAGAAGTTGATTATCAGATTGAGACGATCACTTTTTTAGAAAAGCATAACTTGGAAGAGGTTTTAAAAGAATATAGAAAGAGGAATACTAAAAGTCTTATTCCAATCGTTATGGATCTGAATCCAATGGATATAATAGGATTGTGGTCTTTCTCCGCTTTTACGCCGTGTGGTGATCCGGTGAACCAAAGCATTTTGGTTGAAGATTATGCTTATTTAAATTATGATCATTCAACAAATAAGAAGCGAAATAACAGTGTCGCTTATTTTATTGGAGAACTTTTCAGTTCAACAATATTAGATGGTCATCGGATACCATTAGGAGAAGATATCCAAATTGAGTTTACCCTTTATCCGGCACATGTGGGTGAACCTGCTAAGATTTTTGCTTTTATTGAACACCGTTTAAATGGGGTAATCAGAGGTTATAATATTTGTTTTAACCAGCAACTTTTGGATGGCACAGAAGAACAGTTAGTCCAGATTTATCTGCCTACTAAATTAACACTCTACCTGTCTTATAAGCAGCTATCAATTCTGGGTGAATTCTGGGTATATGTTGGTTATTGTATGTCTCAGGGGTCTGTTGTTTCTAACGGTTTGACACCTTTGAAATTTGAAATGAGCCGGACTATAATGTCTCACCCTCAACAAATGAGCCTTTTTTAATTTTGAGCCAGCCTAACATGGTGCAAAACGAGAGGATAGAAAATAGCCTGGTAGGCCGTTGCACATATAACCACTCATTTCATTAATAAGACAATCGTTTGCCCACCTGCTGCTTGATTCAATTAAAATGAATGGGACCGGCAAACAAAAACAGGCATGATCAAATCAATTGGTTTGTGTGTGCAACGGCCTACCTGGCTAACAAAATCACGAACACCTATGAGAATGGAGAGTTACTTAGAAAAATGTAAAGAGCTTTCACTCACGGCAAGGGAAGCAATAGCACTTCATTGTTTTGAAAAGTACTGTGAGAAAAGACAACTTAAATGTCGCTTAATTGATGAAGCGATAGAATACTTATGGATATGGCCGCTTATAGATGGACCAGATGAGTTTGAACCATGGGAATCTAATAGACCCGCTCTAATAAATTCTGTTGTGAGAGACTCTATTCCGACTGAGCTAGGAAAAGTGCTTAAAGATCGTGAAGTAGATGAGGAAGAATTTAAACGCATTCTTAAAGCCCTTATAGGCATTCTATGGGCCAATTTTTGGGGTGCGAGTGAAGATGAGCATTCTTTGAATTTACTAAAAACGGTCATTGAGTTAACCTCCCTTGAGAAACTCCCTAAAATTGATATATATCAGGTATCGAAGTTTTGCGATATGCATGGTTGGGGGAATAAAATTTCAAGGAATGATTATGAACGATGGCGAAGTACATGGTAAATGCATAACAATCGCAGCGAGCGTAGCCAGATAGGCCGTTGCACACATAACCACTGACTTCATTAATACTGATAATCGTGTGCAACGGCTTCTTTGGCTGCTTGATTAAAATAAAATGAATGCCGTTGCACACGGTTGCTGGCATTATCAAATCAATTGGTTTGTGTTTGCCCCTACCTGGCTTTTTTCGTTCAGCAAAGTGGTCTGCCGAAGCGGCATTAAAAAATGTATAAAAGGGTAGTTTCAATGAGAGCAAAATGGGGCGAATGTTATTTCGATCATTTCAGTCAGTTTTGTGGAAACCCTATTGGAAGGGAAGTATTTGAGCAAGATAGCGCAATGCCATCTATTCAAATTCTTTTTTATGATAATGTTTTTGAAAATTGTCGTCTTTTTTGTTCTTTAGGATTAACCCATTATTTTTTGGAATTGAAAGAACTCGCCGAAGTAGTGGTTGTAGTTGATGATGCTTGGGATGATATTCCATACATTTTATCAAATATACTGTTTTTTATGGTAGAAGAACGTATAATGTTGCAACAAGGGATCAGTATTTCTGGTATAAGAAAGCTGAACCCAAACTTCACAAAAACATTCGATAAAGCGGCTCTTTATTTCTCAAAACCACAGGGATTTCCAACCCGTTTTGAAATGGTCAAGTGCGTGGGTTGCAAAAGTGCGGGAATAGTATACTCAGCATCCTTTATTTCTCAAGAGGAACATCATTTTTTTTGTGAACATGGTGCTGAGCTTTTTGAAGAAAGACTTGAGTTTAAAAAGGTAGACCCTTTCGATCTTCGACGACTATCATCTGTGTAGTCAGGGAGCCAGGTAGGGTGGGCAAACCTAACCACTGACTTTATTAATACTTATAATCGTTTGGGTGCATCTCTTTTAGGTTGAGCCAGGTAGTCCTGTAGGGTGGGCAATGTCCTTTTATTGCCCACCTACTTTAAAAATGGTGTGGTGGGCAAACCACGTTTGCCCACCCTACAGTCCTGTAGGGTGGGCAATGTCCTTTTATTGCCCACCTACTTTAAAAATGGTGTGGTGGGCAAACCACGTTTGCCCACCCTACAGGACTTTGGAGTTTCCGGATGGACACTAACTAATAGGATTGTCACTGATGAAGCATTTTATTTCTATTCTAGCTGTGTGCGTAGCGAGCGGTTTGTCAACAACTGGCAACGCCGAAGTCAATACGAGGCAAACCGACTCAAATAATGCGCCGCGCCGTTGTGCTGCACCCCTTTCTACTCGAAAGGCAAAAAAGCCTGTTCCTGTAAAACAGACGGTTTTCAGTCAACTACAAAAAGGACAATTATTTAAGCGAGGTACGCAAAAGCGGAAAACGAATTGTTATATTTCTCCTAAATCGGCCCGCAAAGAATTCGCTGCTAAAACCGCTTTTTTAATTGATTTACGTGATAGTAAAGCTTTTCAACGCTATCGTATTTCTGGTTCGTTGAATATCTCCGTGCATACGCTGAAAACGAAATCCTTTTTAAAATCTAAACATTTGATTTTATTCAATGAAGGGCATAGTTACTTGAGGCTAGAAAAATTGTGTACCACATTACCTGAAGCGGGTTTTCGCAATGTCTCTCTTTTGGAGGGTGGGCTGAATCAATGGCAAAAGCAAATTGGTGTTTTACAAGGTGAACTGTTAGCGCAACGCGCTTTAAATAAAATAACCCCCACAGGATTTTGGAAAGAGCGTGATTATGAACATTGGTTAGTCGTTAATATTTCTCCCCCAGACGATAAACAACGACTGTCTTCGGATGTGTTGAATTTATCGCCCTCTGATAAGGGGAAAGTATTCATTAAATCATTAACCGCCGCTGTCGCCAAACGGGTATCGCCCTATATTTTGATAATAAGTGCGCGGGGAGAACATTATCTTAAAGTTCAAGCGATTTTACGGAACACAGATTTGAATCATGTTTTTTATCTTCAAGGTGGGATATACGCTTATCAGCAGTTTATTGATCAACAGGCGATGATGAGATAGGTATGAAGAAACTTTTGATTTTTGGGGCAATGCTGCTGATGGTGTTAATATTAATCATTGTTTGGCAATTAAAACCATCAGACGATATAGCACCGCCGATTTCATCACAGTCAATATCAGTTAAGGAACCTGTTAAGGAAATTGTACCAAGCCAATATGAGAGACCACGCACAGTGCGTTATCGTTTCACTTTGAAAAATACGGGTAATCGTTTGCTAAAACAGGCAGAATTTTGGGCATACGCGCCTGTCAAACAAACGGCGACCCAAAAAGTGATGCGTATTAAAGCATCACACGCGCATGACATATTGACTGACCGTTTGGGAAATCAGGTACTACATTTTGTATTGACAAATATGCCGCCTTATGCCAGTAAAGTCGTTAGTGTGACAACAGAATTAATGCTTGCTAAGGAGGTGAACCCCATTCAAGAGAACAATCAGCAATGGTTTTTGGGTGAAGAACCGTTTATAGAAATCTCGCATCCTAAAATACAAGCCGTCGCTAAAAGGTTAAAGACAAAAGAACATTTACGTACCAGTCGCAAGATATTTAACTGGGTGGCTCGACATATTCAATATGCGGGCTATATTCGTGAAAACAGGGGGGCATTGTATGCGCTGAGTGAAAAACGTGGTGATTGCACAGAGTATATGTATCTATTTACGGCACTTGCTAGAGTCAATGAGATTCCAGCGCGTGGTATCGGCGGTTATATTTACAGTGATGACGCGCTCTTAAAATCGGAAGATTATCACAATTGGGCTGAATTTTATTTGGATGGAAAATGGCAACTGGCCGATCCACAAAATAAAGTTTTTATGGATAGGCAATCGAATTATATCGCCATGCGTATTATTTCAGAACAATCAAACTTAGCTGGTTCACATCGTTTCTGGTATTTGGGTGAGGGGTTAAGTGTGATAATGAATTAAGGAGTCGTCAATACCTAGTACAACGGATTGACGGAATAAACGGATTTTTCAAAGACAATGAGCGATGAACCTATCCCACTATTCGTTTTTGAGCTTAGAAATCCGATTTTTGGAAAGGATTTCTTAAACATCGTTGTCAAAAACTCAAATATTTTTATTCATTGTTCTGCATTTTTGAATAATGGGATAGGTTCATGATTATTCGTTTATTTCTCAATTCGTTGTACTTATTTTTTTTTGAAAATTTAAGGTAACTACTCAGCCTCGAAATCAATTTCAAGGCTGAAAGCTCAAGTCTGTTAAAACAGACTAACTAAAACTAATTAGAAAGTTTAGCTGGCTTTAGCCTGCTTTTAGCTTTGAGATTTATCTCAAAGCTAACCGCTGAGTAGTTACAAATTAAGTAGGTAAAGAACCATGAACAAAATAGCAAATAACATCCTTCAACAAGTTTGGCAGATAACGCTGTCAATAGTATTTCTAGGAACCGTTTTATTCCTACCTGTTTCTGCCTATGCAGAAGAATCACTTTGTGCTGTCGTCAAAATTGAGATTAAGCAGGAATTGACTTTAGAACGGCAAGCCTTTGACGCGCACATGCGTATTAATAATGGGCTTTCTAATCTCCAGTTGGAAAACGTTGAGATCAATGTGAGTTTTGCCGATGAAGACGGTAACAGTGTTCGTGCCACTTCTGCTCCAGATGATACCTCCGCTTCATTCTTTATTCAGATTGATTCAATGGAGGGAATCAGTGATGTAAGTGGTAGTGGCACTATTGCGCCTGCTTCCAGTGCGGATATTCACTGGTTGATTATTCCCGCTTCCGGTTCAGGTGGCACTATACCTTCAGGCACTTTGTATTATGTAGGAGCCACTCTAAAATACACTTTAGGGGGAGAAGAGCATACGACTAAAGTGGCACCTGACTACATTTTTGTGAAACCGCAGCCCTTGCTGACACTGGATTATTTTTTACCTCGTGATGTTTATGCGGACGATGCCTTTACCCCAGAAATAGAACCACCCGTACCTTTTACTTTAGGGATGCGCGTCAAGAATGATGGACATGGCGCAGCGCGTTCTCTCAAAATTGACTCCGCACAACCGCGTATTATTGAAAATAAACAAGGTTTATTGATTGGTTTTAAAATCATCGGTAGCACGGTCAATAATCAACCTGCTACACCAAGTTTGTTAGTTGATTTTGGTGATATTGAAGCAGAACAATCTGCGGTTGGACGTTGGCAAATGATTACAACGCTTTCCGGTGAATTTACCGAGTTTAGTGCTGAATTTTATCACGCTGATGAATTAGGCGGGGAATTGACTTCATTGATTCAAGCCACCAATACCCATTTTTTGGTTAAAGATGTCCTTGTCGATCTGCCAGGGCGTGATGATAATCGTGATTTTCTAGCAGATGATGGCGGTGTTTTGCGTGTTTATGAGTCTCATGGTTTAGACACAGAAGTCAACGATCATTCAACCAATACCACGATGCAACTGGCGAATCAAACGGGTTCACAAGCCACTTATCATTTGAATGCACCAGTGACGGCTGGATTTTTATATATCAAATTACCTGATCCCTATCAGGGAACAAAAGCGATTGTTCGTACAATACGCTCTGATGACAAAGTTTTACCCTTAGATAATGTATGGTTATCAAAAACCCGTCGTCAAGATAATGGTTGGGACTATTTTATTAATCTGTTTGATAATAATAGTACTGGGCAATATCAGATGACTTTCGATACTGTGAATATCGCACCACAACCTCCGGTTTTACAATTCATTCCTGATCGTTCAACTAGCGAAACTCAACAGATTTCATTCTTGGTAGAAGCCAGCGATCCCAATGGTACGATACCTAATCTTTCTGCCACATCATTGCCAACGGGTGCGAATTTTACTGTGCAAGAAAATGGTCAAGCCATTTTTGATTGGACACCTGTAAAAGGGCAGGCAGGAAACTATGATATGATTTTCACTGCATCTGACCGCACCCTAGAAACGTCACAAACCGCCCGTATCACCGTATATTCCCTGACTGAGGACACGGATGGGGATGGACTGTTGGATGAGACATGTGAAATGCACTATTTCAGCAACCTAGATAGGGAGGGTAGCGGTGACTTTGATGGTGATGGCATTTCTGATAGGGAAGAATGTTTACAAGGCACCAATCCAACTATTAGGACACCTGACATCGTTAATATTGCTAACCTAACACTGACTCAAACGGATGCGCCTGATCCCGTTTACCGAAATAGGGATTTTAGCTATACCTTAATCATCAATAATGCCGGTCCGGACATAGCGAGCAATGTCCAAGTCGTAAACACCCTACCCAATGTACGTTTTGTCAATGCCAGTGGTAGCGGTTGGGATTGTAGCGAAGCGAATGGCATAGTTATATGTCAGCTTATGAGTCATCTAGCTGTTGGTGAAGCTAACCCCATTACTATTAACGTCACAGCGCCACGTCAATCTGGTCATATCACCAACCAAGCAACCGTCAGTGCGGATACCACGGATCCTGATATGAGTAACAACAGTGCCAGCGAAGAAACCACAGTCAAGAAGCCATTGCTAGCGGATCAAGCCGATCTTTCATTAAGTAAAGTCAATTCTTCGATTCTCCCGGTTCAAGCGAATACCGGCTTTAGTTATCTCTTAAAAGTTTACAATGTGGGACCAGACGCAGCCAATAACGTGCAACTAGAAGACACCTTGCCCAAAAGCGTCAGCTTTGTCAGTGCCAAAGGTACCGATTGGATTTGCAACCAAATGGGTGACACGGTGATTTGCAAACTAGCCACTCTGGGTTTGGGTGCCGCTAATCCCATTATTGTCACCGTGATCGCTCCAGAGACTCCGGGTGAGATTACTCATCAAACTTTAGTGAATGCGGTCACGTATGATCCGATGATGTTCGACAACCGCATCAGCGAAAAAACGACGATCAACACCTCTTCATCATTATCACCACTCACTGATTTCTTGCAGATTCAAGCGACAGATTCAGTTGACTCTATAGTTGGCACCAGTGGTGTAAAGGTGGATACCTTAGGTGAGCAAAATGACAGTACAGCCCATTTCATTGGATACCTCAAAGCTGCAACGATGCCACAAAAGAATCCACCTCATCTGGAATTGGGAAAACCCATAGAAGCCCACTTTATCATCTATCCAGCACCACAATACCAGGAGCAACCCGCTGACATTCTGATGTGGGTAGAACGTCGTTGGGATAATGAAACAATCGTTTACTCTGGCAATGGTTCAACATGGCAGATATGGAATGAACAGATAGAAACTTTACCAGCAATAGCCACTTATGAAGCATTACCGATTCGTTTAGAAACAGGTATTTACCAAAGTTATCTCGAACTCACTGGTGAATTTCGGCTATATGTTGGTTATCGTCTTTGGGATGGTGCAATGATTTACAACGATACCCCCTTGAAATTTGTGATGCCATAACGCTAAAAAGAGTTAAGGACTCTTTTTACTCGACTATCAAGACTTTATAAATTATTGATTTATAAGGAGATATTATCTTAGCAGCTAAAAATCAATTCGAGGCGAAAGTTTTTTTAAAGAAAAAACTTTCGCCTCTAAAGTGATATATTTAAGTACTCAAAAAGAGATCGTTGTAAAGCTAAACAGCATCAAAAACTTGGTAGTCGAGTTTTAATCAGATCGCTCTGGGTAGAGAAACGAAACCCACCGTTAAACCTTATCTTATACGAGAAAAAAAGGGGCAGGTTGAGGTTGAGCGTTCCAGAACGAAAGTTGCACCGTCGCTGCGGGTGGCTACATTCGATCCATGCTACGCTTGCTTATGTTCATCACGACATTTACGCCCCAATGTCTGCACGTATTCAGGCAGTTAATGTCAAACAAGGGCAATTTGTAGAAGCAGGTGAAACGCTATTTGTTTTAGAAGAACCCGATATTCAATATGATTTAGAAGTCG
>JAOZSV010000349.1 GCA_029939505.1 Thiotrichaceae bacterium
TCGATCATCAAGTTTCTCGTTTTCGAGGTTTTTGTTTTTTGAAGAAAAACAAAAACCTCGAAACCAAACAATAACTACAAGGATTGTATATAAGAAAGGATTGGATCGATGCTCGTTTTTAATCCATTCGAGAGTCGAGGTTAAAGTTTTTTTAAAGAAAAAACTTTAACCTCGACTTGAGTTTTTTGAAGAAAAACTCAAACCTCGAATCTTATATACAATCCTTGTAGTTAACTGTTGTCAGACGAAAAACTTGATGATCGAGTTATACTCTCCCGTTTTTTATAAGTTATTGATTTAAAAAACATTTAGAAATATTAAAACTAAATTATCTTAAAAATCAATTATTTATAGATTTAAATGCTCAAAAATCAATTGTTGTAAAGCGAAATCACATCAAAAACTTGATAGTCGAGTTATTCAAAAAAAGGTGAGGAACTCAACCTCAAAAGAAATTTAAGTCAACACCATTCTATCTGAAAAAATTAAGATGACAATAAGCAAAAATGTTTAGTCATTTGTAATGTATTGAAAAATAAAGCATTTTTTTGAAAAAAAGTGCCCATTTCATCAATATTTCATCAATATAAACAAAATTGATTACCATCACTTGACAATTTTGTTTAGTCTAAGTAAATTATTGCCATCCATCACTCAACATTTTTGTCTATTGACTACTGAAGCTAATTTGTAATAATGATTAACTCTAAAGAAAATCAATTTGGAACATTACTATTTAAATATATGCGTGATGCTAGAGCAAGTTGTAACGATATGGCTGAAGAAATTGGTGTTCATCGCCTTACTATAATAATTGGGCTCAGAGTAAAATTAATTCAAAGTGAGGCGATTTGTTGTGTCTGAAATAATGAGGGGATGAGTTTCATGTTGGATTTGTGTCCGCTAACGGACATCAGTAGCCAGATAGGCCGTTACACACACGAACCAATTGATTTGATAATGCAAGTGTTCGAGGTTTAAGTTTTTCTTCAAAAAACTTAAACCTCGAACCGTGTGCAACGGCATTCATTTGACAAGCAGCAGCCGTTGCACACGATTAGAAGTATTAATGAAGTCAGTGGTTATGTGTGCAACAGCCTACCTGGCTTTTTAAGAAATCGCTGGAAAATGAAAATTGGGTGAAACTTTTTTAATTTCTTTCATCGCTTCACCATTCGTTTGAATACCGAGTTTCTTTTTTAATATATCTATCCCAATGGTTCCCTCCATGAATAATTCTATAACCGCTTTTTTCCATCCTCTTTTTTCTCCTCTTTTTTCAGCCTCCAGCATTTCGGGAGAGTAAGCGGTTTCAGACAATGAAAATTTCTCTTCTTGTTCTGCGAGTTCTGGAAAAACTTCAAGTAATTCATTCCTAATATCAATTTCTGATATTCCTTCTGATTGTAGACATTTTCGATAGTCTTCTATCCTGAGTTGATGAAATTTTTCTGCATTCGCTATATCTTGCCTTATTATTTCTGGTTTCCTCGCATAAGCAATTTCTTCAGGAGTCAGAACATCAGGATGGATCATTTTTGGTTCATCGTTTTCCATTTTTAGGCTAATAAATATTTGAATGAAAAGGTTATTGTTCTTTTTTCAATTGTAATAATGATTTTCTAAAAATATCAAAATTGACAAAATCTTTAACTAGGGGTAGATTTTCCTTATTTCGATACATACGTTTATCTCTGTACATAATAATTTGAGTAGGAGAATCTTTTGTTGGTATCCTGCTGCTATTATCATACATAACAGCATGTACCCCACATTCTTTAGCTAAATGATCAAATGTATCATAAGCTCGCATAAACTCTAAATATCCATCCGCTGGCAAAGCCCTATCTCTTATCACAGAATTGCGATACCAAGCCTCTCCGCCATCATAAACAAAAGCGACTTTTGGCTCATATCCTTTCTCCCTAGCCTCTCTTACCATTTTGTTATACCAACGAAAATCAGGATAATCTCGCATGGATGCATCATATAACACTGAATAACCCTCTTTTAACGCTCTTTTTCTGATGATTTCCGCTATCTCTCCACTTTCTCTATGCACACAATTTCCGTTTAGTGTTCCATCTTCGTTACGGTATTCAGGGAGATAGTGTTTTATCGCATCAGGATCAACAATCACATAGTATTTTTCAGGGTATTTTTCTTGGGATTCTATTCCCATCATATCTTTAATTGCATCTTGTAAAACAGTCCCTTTCCCTGCTCCTGGCAATCCACCTGTCGCAAGAAAAACAATAACCCCATTTCGTGGTTTTTCTTTTCCCTTAAAGAATTCTTCGACAATGGCTTTATGTAATTGAACACGGGTCATTTTTGGTTTTTCCCCGGTTGCTGGAGGCGAAATCTGTCGTTTGTCTGTATTATTATCAGTTTTTCCTTTTTTATACTGGCTATATGTGTCGTCTTCATCATATCTAAGCGGTTTTCTTTGATGTGCAATTTCCATTAGCCTGACGACTTCCACAGCATTTCTATCCCGAAAAGCCTGAATCAATTGAGTGTTTTCAGTAATAGAAAGCCCTATAGTTTCTTCAAAACGCATTATAGATGTTTTTACCGCACTTTTATATAATTTTTGGGCTTTTTGTCGATTTTTATTCCGCTCTTCCTCAGTAGCCGAAAAGTCTGTAGCTCCTTTTAAAGCCTGCTCAAAAGTTGTTCTACTCTTTCTAGTAAAAAAGAGAAATTCAGAATTGCTCTTCAAAAAGTTAGGATTGTCTAGCCATTTTGTATATTTTTTATATTCTTGTTCAACTATCACTGATATATTCCTTTATCAACTCTTGAATTTGATTTGGATTGAGCAAGTGTAGAGTGCGTTCTACGCACATTTTTGTCAATGTAGATCAATTATACGTGACTTGTGCGGAGTACGCACCCTACATTTAATCCAGGCTACGCTCGCTTCATTGACTCATCAAATTAAAAATGTTGTACGAAAAAAAGAAACTCAACCTTAAAAGAAATGTACTCAGGGCAACCATAAAGGATTGCCCCTACAACATTTCAGCCTATTCGAGGCTAAAGTGATTCAAAAAAACTTTAGCCTCGATTCGAGGCTAAAGTTTTTTTTAAAGAAAAAACTTTAGCCTCGAATGCTTTTCTTCAAAAAACTTTAGGCTGAAATATTCTTATGAAGACTGACGAAAATATTTATACGTAGGGGCAATCCCTTGTGGTTGCCCTGAGTAGTTACAAAGAAAATTCTATCTATCTGAAAAAATGAAAATGACAATTAGCAAAAATGTTTAGTCCATTGTTAGTGATTGAAAAATAAAGCCTTTTTTTGAAAAAAATGATCTCATTTCATCAATATTTCATCAATATAAACAAAATTGATTACCATCACTTGACAATTTTGTTTAGTCTAAGTAAATTATTGCCATCCATCACTCAACATTTTTGTCTATTGACTACTGAAGCTAATTTGTAATAATGATTAACTCTAAAGAAAATCAATTTGGAACATTACTATCTAAATATATGGATCGTATCAGAGCAAAAGATAATGCTGTCGCTAAAGAAATTGGGGTGAATCGCCTAACGATAGCTCAGTGGAAAAAAGGGGAGTGGATGCCAAGCAAAAAAAATTACGATAAAATCGTTGCTTGTGCTGATTTTCTAAGATTGACAGAAGAAGAAAAAAGTGAATTTATCATTAGTGCGGGTTTTCAGGAAGAAAATTTTCCGCCCAACGATTTGGCTGATGAAATTTTTGATAAGTATATATCAGGGCTTTTTAGCAAGCTCGCGCAACTTAATCCTCATCCGATCATGTTGTTACTCACTCAAGCGAATTGGAGTGATCCACCCTGTCGAGAGGCGATTTTACGCC
>JAOZSV010000143.1 GCA_029939505.1 Thiotrichaceae bacterium
TTTTGAAAATCGGATTTCTTAAACATCGTTTCGCCGCTTAGAAATCCGATTTTTTCAAAAATCGGATTTCTTAAACATCTTGGAAAGATAGTGCGTAACATCAGATATTAAGAATAGCTTAAACGTCAAATTAATCACTTCTTACAGAAAATTTCTGTTTAAATTATTGATTTAAATCATCATTTCTAATTTTGATCAGAATTTGCAGAATTTTTAAATGACCAAATTTTTACTTTGTCAGTCAATGATAATTAATTTGATGATTGTCAATTCTGTCAATTCTGTCAATTCTAAAATTCTAATTCAAATAGTTTTTCGAGGTTTTCGTTTTTTTTCAAAAAAACGAAATTCGAGGTTTGAGTTTTTTCTTCAAAAAAACTCAAACCTCGAATCGAATTCAAAAAACGAAAACCTCGAATCCCTACAAAGATAAGAATAATAAACATTATGTTAGCATAATCATTGCAAGTCAATTATGAAACATTGAAAAATAAAAAAACGAAAATATCTTTCGAGGTTTCCGTTTTTCTTCAAAAAACGGAAACCTCGAAATGATAAATAGCGAACATCAAAAAACTTTATTTTTTATATTTGAGCCTCTTGCAAAATTCGCTTTTTCGAGTTTAGATTTAGAAATCGAGGCTAAAGTTTTTTCTTCAAAAAAACTTTAGCCTCAATTCGATTTTTGAAAAAATCGGATTTCTTAAACATCGTGTGTTCAGAGTTTTGCAAGAACCTCATTTTAAAGTTTATTGTGGCATGAATGAATAAAAATTTCAAATCAATTAAATTATTAAATTATTAAATTATCAATTAAAAAATGACAACGAAACAATTAAAAAAAAAACAGCCGCACTCTATATTAATCATGGCAGGGGGAACAGGCGGACATGTCTTTCCAGCCCTAGCCATAGCTGATGCCTTACGAACACAAGACATTGCAGTCTGTTGGCTGGGAACTAAACGGGGTTTAGAAGCTCGTGTGGTACCCGCCGCCAATATAGATATAGAATATATTAGTATAAATGGCTTACGTGGAAAAGGATGGCTCAGTTTATTAGTCGCCCCATTTAAAATGGCCTTAGCACTATGGCAATCTCTGCGCGTTTTACGTGCCTTACGCCCGACAGCCGTTGTAGGTATGGGTGGATTTGTCACAGGGCCTGGCGGAGTAGCCGCATGGCTATTACGAATTCCTTTAATCATTCACGAACAAAATGCCATAGCAGGTTTAACTAACCGTTGGTTAGCACGAATAGCCACCACCGTGATGGAAGCCTTTCCCAATACCTTTCCAAAAGCGGTACATACAGGGAATCCACTACGCGCTAACATTTTGGCCTCCACGCCACAAATACCCAGGCAAGTACATAAGCCCTTGCGCGTATTAATCATTGGTGGTAGTTTAGGGGCAAAAACGTTGAATGAAACTGTACCTACTGCACTACGACAGGTACAAGGTACTCTTGAAGTTTGGCATCAAACGGGAAATGCACATATTGATGTCATGCAACAAGCTTATGATGGCGTACCATTTAAAGCCCGCGTAGAGGCTTTTATTGAAGATATGGCTGCCGCTTACACCTGGGCAGATATTGTTATTTGTCGAGCAGGTGCAATAACCATCAGTGAATTGGCACAGGTAGGCGTTGCAAGTATTTTAGTCCCCTATCCTTATGCTGTCGATGATCACCAAACGCGCAATGCCCAATTTTTGTCAGAAAACGGCGCAGCAATACTATTACCACAAACGGCACTCACCGTGGAAAAGTTAGCCCTTTTAATAGAAAAATTATACAATAATCCAGATCAGTTGCAAGCAATGTCAGTTGCAGCCCAAAAATCGGCCATGCCAACAGCATTGCAAAATGTAGTCGGCTTAATTATTAAAAATCGTAACTACTCAGAGGTTAGCCTTGAAATCAATTTCAAGGCTAAAAGCATTCGAGGCTAAAGTTTTTTCTTTAAAAAAACTTTAGCCTCGAATAGTCTGCTAAAGCAGACTACTAAAAAAACTGAGTCGTTTAGCTGGCTTTAGCCTGCTTTAGCTTTCAGCCTTGAAATTGATTTCAAGGCTGAGTAGTTACTAAAAATCAAGTGTAGAAAAATCCGAACGCAGTAAAAATCACCTTATTATAGAGTTGACCTCATGAAAGTTAATGGACATAACAAATCCTCACTACCTAAACGCAGCAGACGCATTCATTTTATTGGCGTTGGCGGGGCAGGGATGGGGGGCATTGCTGAAGTCATGCACCATATTGGCTATGCTGTTTCTGGCTCAGATATACAAAAAAACAGCATGACGCGACATTTAGCGGATTTAGGCATTAAAGTGCAAATTGGGCATACGCCTGAACATATACATGGGTGCGATGTCGTCGTCATTTCCAGTGCGGTGAAAGAGAATAATCCCGAAGTACAAGCAGCCCGTGTGCGACAGATTCCCGTTATACCACGCGCCGAAATGTTAGGCGAGTTGATGCGCTTTCGCCAAGGCATTGCCATAGCTGGAACACATGGCAAAACCACAACAACCAGTTTGATAGCCAGCTTATTAGCCGAAGGCGATTTAGACCCCACTTTTGTGATAGGAGGACGTTTAAATAGTGTTGGAAGACATGCCAGTTTAGGCTCTGGGGAATATTTAGTTGCAGAAGCCGATGAAAGTGATGCCTCCTTTTTATACTTAAAACCCGTCATGGCTGTCATCACCAATATTGGTGCAGATCATATACGAACTTATAATAATGATTTCAATCAGTTACGCAAAACTTTTGAAGACTTCTTACGACAACTGCCTTTTTATGGACTCGCTGTTTTATGTATTGATGATCCCGTGATAAAAACGGTGCAAGCACAATTAACCAAACATAAAATAACGTATGGCTTATCGGAACAAGCGGATATTCGCGCCGTTGATATTTTGCAAAAGCAAGGAAAAACACACTTTAAAGTTTTACATGATCAAAATCCTTGGTTAGAAATCACACTCAATTTGCCTGGCGAACATAATGTGCGTAATGCGTTGGCAGCAATAGCTATCGCGCATGAAGTGGGCGTTTCTGACACTGCGATTTATCATGCATTAAGCACGTTTAGTGGCATAGAGCGACGTTTTCAAATGCAAAACATCAAAATAGCACAGGGAGAGATTTTGCACGTTGATGATTATGGGCATCACCCAGAAGAAATTGCTGCCGTGCTACAAGCGATACACGATGGATGGCCTCAACGGCGCGTTGTTGTCGCATTCCAGCCTCATCGCTATACTCGTACTTATGACTTATTTGATGAGTTTGTACAAATCCTCTCTTCCATTGATATTTTATTATTGCTTGATATTTATCCCGCAGGTGAAGCCCCGATAGCGGGGGCAACGGGAGAGGCGTTGTACCAAGCCATCCGTGCTAAAGGACAAGAGAATATTCAGTTTATCGCACATTCAGAGCAATTAGCCACAAATTTGCAACCTTTATTACAAGATCAAGATATTTTACTGACTTTAGGTGCGGGTAGTATTGGGGCAATCGCTGCGACGTTACCGAATCATTTATGTTAAATTGAAGTGTCCAAAGCTAAAGCGTTGAACTCCAATTGTCTAACGCTTTGAAGTGGAGTCCAACGCTTTAGCTTTGGAATGGAGTTCAACGCTTTGGATTGGAGTTCGAGGTATTAGTTTTTTGAAAAAAAACTAATACCTCGAAAACGCTTTAGCTTTGGAATGGAATCCAACGCTTTAGCTATCAAATAAAGAAAACACTTATGCCAAAAGCCGAAAACTTTCACAACAAACCTATTAAAACAATTGGCTTACGTGGTACGCTACGTCAAGATGAACCCATGTCAAAACATACCTCATGGCGTGTCGGCGGACCTGCTCAATGGTTTTATGAACCCGCAGACGTGGAAGACTTAGCGCAATTTTTGAAACAAATCCCTTCGATGCTAAAGTTTTCATCAAAAAACTTAAACCTCTTCGAGGCTAGCCTCGAACCCATTTTTTGGCTAGGCTTAGGCAGCAATATTCTGATACGCGATGGTGGGATACGAGGTATCGTGATATTGACAGCAGGTTTGCTTGATGACATCAAATTATTAAATGACAATACCTTATATATTGAAGCAGGTGTGAGCAGTGCAAAAGTGGCTCGTTTTGCCGCACGAGCAGATTTAACAGGTACTGAATTTTTAGCGGGCATACCTGGTACCTTTGGCGGTGCCTTAGCTATGAATGCAGGCGCGTGGGGGGGAGATACATGGTCACTGGTACAAAGCTTAGAGACCTTAGATCGACAAGGCAATTACCACCAGCGTCAAGTCACAGATTATGAAATTGGTTATCGTCGTGTTAAAGGACCAAAAGATGAATGGTTTATTGCAGCAACCTTACAATTGAGCCACAATCCCAAAAAGGATGGACAAAAAAAAATTCAAGCCCTACTAAAACAACGTTCTGAAAAGCAACCCATTGGTTTGCCCAACTGTGGCTCTGTATTTCGTAATCCTCCAGGTGATTATGCCGCTCGTTTAATAGAAGAAGCGGGATGGAAAGGCAATTGTATTGGCGGTGCTTGTGTATCCGAAAAACATGCTAACTTTATCATCAATCAGAAAGGAGCGACTGCGGCAGATATTGAAAATTTAATTGAACAAATTAGGGCATCAGTCGCCAAAAAATATGGCATTAACTTGAAACTTGAAGTACATATCATAGGTGAAGCCGTATCAAATTTTTAATTTTTGGAGCAGCTTTGGACCTATTTTGGAGTTCAACGCTTCAGCTTTGGAACCATCGTATTAAATCGCTAAAGCTGAAGCGTTTTCGAATCGATTCGAAGCTAAAGTTTTTTTGTAACTACTCAGTCAGGGCAACCACAAGGGATTGCCCCTACATCAGAATATTTTCGTCACTCTTCATCAGAATATTGTTGTAGGGGCAATCCTTTATGGTTGCCCTGAGTAGTTACGTTTTTTTTAAAGAAAAAAACTTTCACCTCGAATTCCATTTTTAACGCCTTATAAAATAATTGAAATTCATAATTCATAAATAATTAAAAAAAAATGAAAAAAAAATTTGGCAAAGTAGCGGTGCTTATGGGTGGCAACTCCGCAGAACGAGATATTTCACTCCAAACTGGACAAGCCATATTAGCCGCCTTATTGCGTCAAAATGTTGAAGCAATAGGTATAGATACTGCTCATCAATTCATCACAGAATTGACAGAAACACCTTATGATCGCGTTTTCATTGCCCTACATGGACGTGGTGGCGAGGATGGTACAGTACAAGGATTGTTAGAACAGTTAGGTATTCCTTATACAGGGAGTGGAGTATTAGGATCAGCATTAGCGATGGACAAATTCCGTACCAAAGATTTATGGCAAGGAAAAGGATTACCTACACCTATCAGTACCCTGGTTACCCCAAAAAGTAATTTTAATCAAATAGCCAAACAGTTAGTATTACCGATCATGATCAAACCAGCATTAGAAGGCTCCAGTGTTGGTATGACTAAAGTCAACCAGATCGATGAATTAGCTGATGCCGTATCAACAGCCGCTCAATTTAACTGTGAGGTGATGGCTGAACATTATATAAAAGGAGTGGAATATACGGCTGCAATATTGCATAATACAGCTTTACCTTTAATACGATTAGAAACGCCCCGTGATTTTTATGACTTTACGGCAAAATATAGTGAATCTTCAACATCCTATATTTGCCCTGTTGCGTTACCCCACGCACAAGAAAAAGCATTACAAGAACTCGCAATGCAAGCCTTTTTATCAATCGGAGCAAGTGGCTGGGGGCGCGTCGATTTCATAACTGATGAAACAGGGCAACCTTGGTTAATAGAAGTCAACACTGTACCTGGAATGACTGATCATAGTCTTGTGCCAATGGCAGCTAAAGTGGCTGGTATCAACTTTGATGAATTAGTATTGCGTATTTTAGCCACAGCATGAGTAAAAAAATCAGGCTGGAACTGAAGGAAGTACTATTTTTAGGCTTGTTATTAAGCCTAATAGGGTGTTTTTTGCTTTGGCTCCTTGATCCCCGCACAGGACGAATAACGACAGTGCTTATCAAAGGTAATCTTATCAATACTGAACATCAAACATTGCAAACAATGGTATCTCAAGTTGTTAAAGACCGTTTTTTGAAATCCGAGACTGAATTTTTTTTGAAAAAAAAACTTCAGCAAAATATGACAAAAATACTTTTGAACTTGCCTTGGATAAAAGACGTACAAATTCATAAACGATGGCCAGACACCCTCATCATACAGATACAAGAGCATACTATTGTGGCATGGTGGATGAAAAAAGCACTTATAAATAACGAAGGTCATTTTATTATGTCTTATTCAGCAGTTCAGAAACTCAACCCATCAGTCGTTCAAAGATTAATGAAATTACCCCGGTTTACAGGACAATTGGACAATTTAAATGAGATTTTAAAACGTTACAACCAGCTTGCGCCACTGGTACAAGCTGCCGGTTTACACATTCAAGAATTTGGTTGCAATGCACGCAAAACATGGTATATACGATTAAATAATAAGATGACACTTAAATTAGGACGTAGAGAAAATAAAGCGCAATTACAACGCTTTTTAAAAGTATATCACCTTGTAATGCCATCATTGAAAAAAATGGGACATAAATTGCTTATGGATCTACGTTATACCAATGGCATTGCCGTGCAAACCCTGTTGGCAAAGTGAGGAAAACATGCAACCTAAAGAAAAAAAATTAATTGTTGGCCTTGATATTGGTACATCCAAAGTAGTTGTCATTGTGGGTGAAGTCTCTGAAAACGTGGAAGAAGTCGAAATCATCGGCATAGGACAACATCCCTCACGGGGCTTAAAAAAAGGCGTGGTTGTTAATATAGAATCGACCACCCATTCAATACAAAGGGCTGTGGAAGAAGCGGAGTTAATGTCTGGTTGTGAAATAAACTCTGTTTATACAGGTATTGCTGGTAGTCATATCCGCAGTATGAATTCACATGGCATTGTAGCGATTCGTGACAAGGAAGTCATACAAGATGACATAGATCGAGTGATTGATGCCGCACGCGCAGTTGCGATACCTGCGGATCAAAAAATTATTCACATTCTACCACAAGAATTTGTCATTGATGATCAAGAAGGTATCCATGAACCCATTGGTATGTATGGTGTCCGCCTTGAGGCTAAAGTACACATGGTGAGCGGTGCCGCCAGTGCGGCACAAAACATTATTAAATGTATTCGTCAATGTGGATTGGAAGTCGATGATATAATCCTAGAACAACTCGCCGCCAGTGCTGCCGTATTAACTGACGCTGAAAAAGATTTAGGCGTTTGCTTAGTCGATATTGGCGGTGGCACTACTGATATTGCCATATTTACCAACGGTGCCATACGCCATACGGCTGTCATTCCAATCGCTGGTGATCAAGTCACTAATGATATTGCAGTCGCTTTGCGTACACCGACACAATATGCTGAAGACATTAAAATAAAATATGCTTGTGCCTTAACACAATTAGCGAATGCTGAGGAAATGATAGAAGTGCCAAGTGTAGGTGCTCGCCCCCCCCGACAATTGGCGAGACAAACCCTCGCTGATGTCGTAGAGCCTCGTTATGAGGAATTATTAGGGCTGGTACAAGCTATATTACGTCGTAGTGGTTTTGAAGACCTAATTGCCGCGGGTATTGTACTAACAGGTGGAAGTGCAAGAATGGATGGCGTTGTGGAACTGGCTGAAGATGTGTTTTCTATGCCTGTGCGTATAGGTTATCCTAAAGATAAACTGACAGGATTGGTTGATATCGTCCGTAACCCGATTCATGCGACTGCTGTTGGATTATTATTATTTGGTTATCAACATCGCAATGAACGAATATCGGAAATCACCCAACAGGGAGGAAATGTAAAAGGGGTATTTAGTCAGGTGAAAAATTGGTTTCAAGGTAATTTTTGAATGGTTTTGAGGCGAAAGTTTTTTTAAAGAAAAAACTTTAACCTCGAAATGAAAAAATAAAATATATTTCAATACAATTTGAGATTCAAAATTTTTGAAAAAAAACTTGAATCTCAAAAGGAGATTTTCAAAGTGTTTGAATTAATGGATACCTATAGCCAAAATGCGGTTATTAAAGTCATTGGTGTCGGTGGGGGGGGTGGTAATGCGGTTGAACATATGCTCCAAGGTAATATTGAAGGGGTAGAATTTATCTGTGCCAACACTGATGCACAAGCTCTTAAAAATTCGTCGGCCCGAACCATTTTGCAATTGGGAACAGATGTCACAAAAGGTTTAGGGGCGGGTGCCAATCCCGAAGTCGGTCAACAAGCCGCACTAGAGGATCGTGAACGTATCATGGCCGTTCTTGAAGGCACTGATATGGTATTTGTTACCGCAGGAATGGGCGGCGGCACGGGTACGGGGGCGGCGCCTGTTGTGGCGCAAGTGGCCAAAGATCTCAATATATTGACAGTAGCCGTTGTGACTCGTCCATTCCCATTTGAGGGTAGAAAGCGCGCCTTGATTGCCGAAGAAGGTATTAAAGAACTGAGTGAACAAGTAGATTCTTTGATTATTATTCCAAATGAAAAATTACTCAATGTTTTAGGTAGAGATACGAGCTTATTGGATGCCTTCAAAGCCGCTAATGATGTATTATTCAGTGCCGTACAAGGCATTTCTGAATTGATTACGCGCCCTGGCTTGATTAACGTTGATTTTGCTGATGTTTCCACTGTCATGCAAGATAAGGGTCTAGCTATGATGGGAACCGCCTATGCTAAGGGAGAAGGTCGTGCGCGTAAAGCCGGTACAGAAGCCATTTCTAGCCCCCTCTTAGAAGATATCAACTTATCAGGCGCACGCGGTATTCTAGTCAACATGACGGCTGGTATGGATTTGAGCATAGGCGAGTTTGAAGAAATGGGTGAGGTTGTTAAAGAGTTTTCATCAGAAAGTGCAACCGTCGTTGTTGGTACAGTGCTTGATCCAGACATGAATGATGAATTACGTATCACTATAATTGCTACTGGTGTTGGTACTGTTAGCAAATCGTCATCACAAGAACAGCCAGCCGCCATGAAAGTGACTTCCAAACAGCCACCTCAAGCAGAAAAAAGCACTAAAGTGGGTGATTATAGAGAGTTTGATAAACCCACCGTCACACGTCTTCAAACAGGTAGTAATGATAATAACCTTGAAGAGCATGATAGTTCCAGCACGCAATCGGGGGATTATCTGGATATTCCCGCGTTTTTACGTCGTCAAGCGGACTAATTTTTTTTATGACTTATAACTAACGTAAGGAGGAGATTTTGTGACAAAACAGCCTTTCGAGGCTAAAGTTTTTCTTTAAAAAACTTTAGCCTCGAAATCAATATTTAAGTTTTTTGAATATCGAAAGTAGTTGCTTTCATAAGAACTGAAGCGTTGCGCCAATTCTCTCTCGTGGGCAGACTTTAAAGTTCTCGTTGAATAGAAGCGTTATCACAGCCTCAGTCAATGAAGAATAGATGTTCAAGGTTCAAGTTTTTTATCAAAAACTTGAATCTCGAACGGAGAAAATATTAATAATGATAAAGCAGCGTACCTTAAAAAATGTAATTAGTGCCACCGGTGTTGGATTGCATACTGGTGAGAAAGTTTATTTAACCTTAAGACCGGCACCTGCTAACAGTGGAATTATCTTTAGGCGAATAGATTTAAAAGTGCCGGTCTGTATTGCAGCGCGTACAGAAAATGTGGGTGATACCCGCTTATCAACGACTTTAGTTAAAGGCAACGTTAAAATATCGACTGTTGAACATTTATTATCCGCATTTGCAGGGTTAGGTGTAGATAACGCCTATATTGATGTCAGTGCCCCTGAAGTGCCTATTATGGATGGCAGTGCAGGGCCTTATGTTTTTTTGATTCAATCAGCAGGCATAGAGGAACAAAATGCACCAAAAAGCTATATCCGTATAAAACGCACAGTGAAAGTACAACAAGGCGACAAAATGGCACGTTTTGAACCATTTAATGGTTTTAAAGTCCGGTTTCAGATAGATTTTGACCATCCTGTCTTTAGACAAAGTCCTGGTGATGTTGAAATTGATTTTTCTAAAACCGCTTTTGTCAAAGATGTGAGTCGCGCTCGTACTTTTGGTTTTATGCGCGATATTGAATTATTACGCGAAAATAAATTAGCCTTAGGAGGTAGTCTTGATAATGCCATCGTGATGGACGATTATCGCATTTTAAATGAAGATGGTCTTCGTTATGAAGACGAATTTGTCAGACATAAAGCACTTGATGCTGTCGGCGATTTATATTTATTAGGGCATGGTTTAATCGGTGCCTTCAGTGGATATAAATCTGGACATGAACTTAATAATCTCTTATTGCGTACTTTACTCGCTAATAAGCGGGCTTATGAAATAGTACAATGTGATGATAATGTCACAGAATCTCGTTTAAGTCATCTTCAACCTCTTGCTGCCGTTTCTTGATTAAAAATGAAAAGTGGTCCGGGAAAACCGTTGTTGGCAAAATTTCTTTCTCTCATTAAACTGGTGGACGTACTTGAACAATGACTTGATTAATGATAGGCATCAATCCGTTTTGTCGCCATCGTTGTTTGAGTTCGGGAGTGAGATAACGTAACCGAGTCGCCCAAAGGGATGAATCGGTATTCACAACTAACGTTTGTTCTCGTAAATTAGCAATATGACAATGTCGGTTTAATGGAAATGGCAAACTTTCATGAAAAAGTTTTTCAACTCGTTGAAGCGTTTGACTGTGATATGATAAATGGCATAAGATTCCAGAGGAATTTGCTAATAATTGACTAAAGGACTTCATTTTAAATTTAATTTCAACAACCAAAAGGAAACTTTATGGATGTTATCTTGATTAGAAAAAACCTTGAGAAAGGTAAACGCAACTACTTAAGCCACCCTATTTTCGTGCCGGTGACTTTAGTTTCTATGCTAACTATGGCAACGGTTGGCTATTCTGCTTACTCTCATTATAGTGGAGACTCTTATGATCATATTCTTTCCCTGTCTTTAAAAAATTCTTCTTCTGTATTTAATGTGGAAGCATTCTCTGACAACAACCTTGATGAGTTGACAGAGCGCGTGAATGCTTTGGAAACTAAAGCAACTCGACTGGATCAATGGGGAGAACAGTTGGTCTTGACGAGCCAAACTCAAGAATTAGAGATGACTCTATCTTGGGATCAAATCATCATTGAGCAACAACGCGCTGCTCAACGAGAACTTGATGAAGAACGCGCTGCTCAACGAAAACTTGAGGAAGAACGCGCTGCTCAACGAGAACTTGAGGAAGAACGTGCGTTTCTACAAAAGTTTGAGGAAGAACGTGCGCTTCAAATGCTTGATAGACAAATTGCTCAAAAGTTTGAGGAAGAACGACTTGCTCAAAAGCGTGAAGAAGAACGTGTTGTTCAAAAGTTTGAGGAAGAACGTGTTGTTCAAAAGTTTGAGGAAGAACGTGCGGCTCAAAAACTTGAGCGACAACAGCTTGCTCAAAAGCGTGAAGAAGAACGTGCGGCTCAAAAGTTTGAGCGACAATTAGCTCAGAATATTGAAAAACGTGCTATAAATGAGAAGTCATCAGCCTCATCACAGATGTCAGATAATAAGGCGACATGGCAAAAAACACGTTTTTCAACTGTGCGTTCTAAGCCAGTCCAAACTGCTCAACTCGCTCAACAAAGGAGGCAAAAAACAGTACAGACGAAAAGGCCAGATCAAAAAACTGATTTTAGCCTATCGTGGGATAACATCATTAATGATCGACCACTCTTTGCTCAAAGTAAAAAAAGAGAAGTCATATCATCCTTTTCGCCAATAGCAGAACTTAAACGTTCAATCCAAATTGTCTCAAGGAACATGTTGCGGCAATATCGTTCTCGTGTCAAGAGATTACCAGAAGGCTGGCCTTTAGGAAAAGGCCGTGTCTCCTCAAAATTTGGATGGCGTGGAAAACGTATGCATAAGGGCATTGATATTGCCGCGAAAAGGGGAACTCCCATATATGCAGTAGAAGACGGCTTTGTTGAGCGTTCTAAATATCTGCGTGGTTACGGTAATCTGGTTGAAATTAGTCATAGTGAGATGTATTCAACCCGCTATGGTCATAACAGTAAAAATCTGGTACAAAAAGGAGATGTCGTTTTTAAGGGCCAGATTATTGCGTTAGTGGGTTCCACAGGCCGTTCCACAGGCCCTCATGTTCACTTTGAAGTGCGACAATCGGGTGTTGCTATTAATCCAATTAAGTATCTGGGTGTCATGGAAAATTTTACGTTGACAGAAAACATCAAGTTATCAGAACACGTAAAATTGTCAAGGAGGTAGTTTTAAGGGATAGGAGTCCAACGCTTTAGCTTTGGGCGTTGATAGGAGTCCAACGCTTTAGCTTTGGGCGTTGATAGGAGTCCAACGCTTTAGCTTTGGAACAGTTGTATTAAATCGCCAAAGCTGAAGCGTTGGACTCCATTGTTAATATTTTAACGCGAAGCGTTGGACTCCAGTATTAATATTTTAACGCTTTGATTTTAAACAAGTTTTAAATCAAGTTTTCTATATCACTGTTGGATAACGAGAAAACTTGAACATCAAATTTAATCAATCAAATTAGGAGAGTTAACAGATTATGAAGTTTAATCCTTGTGTTGGTGAATGTACCGAAACAGGTACGCATTGTAAAGGTTGTGGTCGAAGCCATGAGGAAATTGCGGAAACACGTCAATTGATTAAAGGTTTAGTTACTTTTATACAAAAAATGGAGTATGAAAATCCAGAAAATTTTACACGCGCTGTTACGAAGAAGGTTTTGTCTAAATTAAATGAAGAGTAACTTCATTTAATGGGTAGTCTGAAAACAATCTATAGATTTTCAGAAAAATCATTTCAGAAATTGAAGCATTTTTAATTTCACGCTAAGACGCTAAGGAATGCTCATGAAATAATTTTCGAGGCTAATTTTTTTGTAATTACTCACTGATGTGACGCACTATGTTTCCAAGATGTTTAAGAAATCTTTGAAAAAAAATCGAATCTAGG
>JAOZSV010000485.1 GCA_029939505.1 Thiotrichaceae bacterium
AGAAAGAGAAAATCACGCCGGAAGAACGCGCTCGTATGAAGGATGAGTATAATCAGGAAAACGCAGAAAAGCGATCTTTCAAAAAGGGCAAAAATGAGGGTAAGAAAGAGGGCAAGAAAGAGGGGATAAAGGAAACCGCTCGCAATTTGAAAGCCCTTGGCACCTTGACAATGGAACAGATAGCCAGTGCGACTGGCTTAACTTTGAAAGTGGTTAAGGCATTGTGAAGTTCAACGCTTTAACTTTCATGGAAAATGATATACTATATAATAGTACAGCGGATTGACGGTATAAACGGATTTTTCTTTAAGTTGATGTTCAAGTTTTTTACCAAAGACAATAACTACAAGGATTATATATAAGAAAGGATTAGATCGTGGTTGTACTCTGTTTTAATCCTTTATTATATACAATCCTTGTAGTTAGTGGTTTGACTTTAGAAAAAACGTGATCATCAAGTTTAAGAAAAATCCGTTTATTCCGCTAATCCGCTGTACTAATATAACGCTGTACTAAGATAAGTTGTACGAAATCACCCATAACCAGTGAGTAAAAACAAAATGAAACTAAAATGGCTTTTCCTATTATGTTGGTTATCGATACAGATCGCCTTTGCCGATACTGTCGCGCCGATACGTTCTATGCCGCCTAATCCTGTTGGGCATAATTGGAGTGTATATTCAGTCGCCTTCTCCCCCGACGGTCGTTATGCGCTGTCTGGCTCTTATGATGATACGCTCAAGCTCTGGGATGTGAACACGGGGGCGGAAATTCGCACCTTTGCGGGGCATACCAATTGGGTATGTTCAGTCGCCTTCTCCCCCGACGGTCGTTACGCGCTGTCTGGCTCTGAAGATGATACGCTCAAGCTCTGGGAGGTGAACACGGGGGCGGAAATTCGCACCTTTGCGGGGCATACAAGGTCTGTAGAGTCAGTCGCCTTCTCCCCCGACGGTCGTTACGCGCTGTCTGGCAGTAGGGATGATACGCTCAAGCTCTGGGAGGTGAACACGGGGGCGGAAATTCGCACCTTTGCGGGGCATACAAGGTCTGTAGAGTCAGTCGCCTTCTCCCCCGACGGTCGTTACGCGCTGTCTGGCAGTAGGGATGATACGCTCAAGCTCTGGGAGGTGAACACGGGGGCGGAAATTCGCA
>JAOZSV010000144.1:0-8448 GCA_029939505.1 Thiotrichaceae bacterium
CGATGAAATCGGTGGAACTTGGAAGGACTTGGAAGTACCTTGCGTAACATCAGTTAAGAAATCCGATTTTTTGAAAAAATCGGATTTCTAATAAAAAAACTTTTTTCGAGGCTTACATACCGTTTTTTCGTTAAAAAAACGGTAAGCCTCGAAACGAGTTTTGCAAGAGGATCATCATTAATCAATAAGTATAGGTGCTGTCGCAAAAATATCACTTTGGATTAGCTCAAGTCCTGGGTAACCAGTCTTAGAACCTTCATTCATCCATTGATGAAATTCCTGATTTCTGTCTTTATCGATCCGCAGTAAAAGAATCTTCATCTCCCGTTTCTCATCAGAATCATTTTTCCGATCCTCTTTAATCATATTGGGAAAACAGTTTTCATCTTCAACAGAAAACTTGGGCCAATGCTTGGCTTGTTTGACATCTTCGATGGATATCCAAAAAAACTGACCATCTGCTTTATCTTGCGCGAAATTTTCGATCTGGCAGGTGACAGCAAAATAACCCTTTTGGTTACCAATTGTTGTGCCTAGCGAGGAGGAGTTGCCAAAATCATCCTGTGGTACGCTATTCTCCCCATCACCACAACCAACGAGAAGGAAAGTTGAGGCAAGTATAGCCCCAAAAAATTGTTTTTGCATAAGTATCTCCTTTATTGAAAAATGTGAATAAGCTGATTAAAAGGCATTGAGTAAAACAGGTACAAGAAAACCCAATTTTCTTCAAGAAACTGGGATTTTTATGTGAACCTACAATCTTGAAAGAGGGCGAACACGCAGATTCGCCCCGACAATAACATAATACGCTGGGTTTGGTAGGGGCTGTCCCTAGCCTGTTAAATCTGTCATGATTTTGCCCATTTTTTTACCCGTGTTCCACTCTATATTGATTTTGCTTAATAATCAAGCATTTAAAATACAAGGAACAAAATTAGGGTGAAAAATTATTGGCCATTTTTTGACAGATTTAACAGGCTAGGCTGTCCCTGCCTCATCATAAGAGTTTTGCAAGATCCTCTCAATAAAAATAAAAGGTATCCTATCAAAATTTGGTTTCTTAATGTAGGGTGGTTTCGAGGTTAAAGTTTTTTTAAAGAAAAAACTTTAACCTCGAAAACGCTTCAGCTTTGGGATTTTTAAAGCATCATAAGACATCTTTCCTAAATGGGACTACACAATCTGTTAAAGAAAGTTTGGATTTTTTAACACCACGTTGTCTCAGTGGGTTATGTTTCTTCTCTTCTTCAATATAAGTTTCTGTTTTATCACATCAACTTTGGAAGTCTTCTTTTGATATTTCTGTTATTCGTTTGAATTTTTCAGGTGTTTCTGTTTCAATTGCTTTGTATTTTTTCATGGTATTTCATTGTTGAGGAATTGAATATTTTAACACAATTGGATTTCATTTGCTATTTAGGAAAGAGGTCTATTATACCAAATTCTTTGTCATAAAAACCTCAGTAAATGTAGGGTGGTTTCGAGGTTAAAGTTTTTTTAAAGAAAAAACTTTAACCTCGAAAGGAACGAAGTGGAAACCCACCATTTTTATTCAACTTTAATATTATTTAGCTTGCTCATCTTACTCAATATAGAGTAAGATATATTTTGTTTAACCAACTATAGGAAATCGCTATGAGTGTTAAGTCATCTATACTCAGCGCGGTAACAAACTTTCAGGCAAAAGTTTCGCTCAGCGAAACTTTTGCCTGAAAAACTTTTCTAATGAGGAAGCCGTTGCACGAAAAAGATATTGCCCACCCTTTATCAAACCAACTGCTATACTCGTTAGCTGCTGAATTATTGGCACAACTCAATCACCGAAAAAATCAGCATGAAAACGATAGTCCACTTTACTGAGGCATCAAACATTTTAGACGGGGTTGCAGCACAGAATTTCAAGATGATTACTTTTCATTAATGGCCCCAAACTCATACAGCACCAATTTTCCCTGCGTCAAAGGAACAGCTATCCAGCAGTTTTTTGAATGACAACGGAAATCGAAGTCCCAAATCTGGTAAGGTTTGCCCGTATTGGCGGGCAAATGCAAGACAAATAGTTCATTGCCATTATTCAAATCCCACAAACGCACAGTCGCATCTCCACTAATCGTTGCCACTTGTTGACTATCGGGGCTAAAAATCGCGCGGAGTACGGTTTGTTGATGCCCGACTAAGCGGTATTGTTTTTGAGCCTCTTCGGTGGCATAAATGGCGACTGATGAACCTCGTCCAACCCGAACAATCCGCTTATTATCTGGGCTGAGGCTTGCCCACATCAACTTATGTTGTATGATAGGAAATTCCTTTTCTAACAAAGTGGGTGGATCAGGTTTGAGATTCCATAAACGCAGAGTAAAGTCAACCATTCCACTACTCAATAAGCGTCTTCCACTGTTATCAAAGGAAACAGAAGCCACTTTTCCTTTATGGGCATTAATAAAGCGTTTCAGCGAAGTACCCACTGTGAATAAACCAATTTGTCCGTCATCACCCGCAGTGGCGATGATTTGACTATCGGGAGAAAAAGCAACGGCATGGACAGCTGAATGAACAGCGAAAGTTTGTTGCTCTTGTAACTGTCCTTCTTTTATTTTCCACAGTTTAACGGTATTATCAGAACTGGCAGAAGCCAGTAAACTACCCTCTGCGTTAAAAGCGAGCCGTTTTACTATACTGGCATGTACTTGTTCTCTTTCCCATAACAAGCGTGTGTCAGGCAAGGAATACCAACGTAATGCACCATCGTTAAATCCAACGGCTACACTGTTACCATCAGGCGCAATCGCTGTGGAAGCAGGTTCACAGGGCAAATCCACCATTTGCTGATGAGGTAAATCCAATGTCCAACGTCGCACTGTTTGGTCCCAACTCGCACTAAATATGAATCCTTCATGTATCGCAATGCCGCCTTCTCCTATACCCGCTTCGTGTCCTTGCAATACCCGTATTGTCACACCACTGTCTATATCCCAAATCCGTAGAGTGCGATCAAGGCTGCCTGACAGAAGCAGAAGGCGATCTTCTTTTATGACAAAACGCAAATCATAGATAACATCTTGATGTCCCGTTAATATACGGGGTGGTTTTGCCGAATCGACTTCCCAAAGCATTATCTTGTTATCGACACTGCTGGTTGCTATCAATTGACCATTTGGACTAAAAGACACGCTGGTGACTTCATCGGTATGTCCGCGTAAAATGCGTATGGTTTTCCCCGTTGTGACATCCCATAAACGTGCAGTATGATCATAAGAGGCTGTCGCTAATAGTTCGCCTGTTGGATTGAAGTTCAGCCCACTCTCAAAAACAATCTTGTTATGTCCCTCAAAAGTGCGAAGCACTTCTCCCGTTTTCACGTCCCATAAAGTCGTTTTATTCCCCAAAGCCGTTTTGTCATCGGCTCCAGTACTGGCTGCTAACCGTCTTCCGTCAGGACTGACTGCCAGTGCAAAGACTCTATTAGGGGCTTGCCATTCCCATTGTTTCTCACCACTTAATGACCAAAAAATAATGCGCTTATCATCGCCGGCACTGGCAAGCCATTCACCTTGGGGGTGAAATGCAATGTCTCGGATATAAACCTCTCTACCGTCTGCTTCTAAATCATGCCCTTCTAAACGCTTGATTAATTTGCCGCTGGCGACATCAAATAAAACCAGAGTGCTTTTTTCCCCGGCTGCCGCCAATAATTTCCCATCTGGACTGACAGCCGCTGACTTTAGCGCAGCCCCCGCTCCTTCATACACCTTATTTGCTGTACCACCCATCAAGTCAACAAATCCGGCTAACCAATCTCTGGCATGACGACGGGATAAAGCAATTTCATTATCCAAATGATAGGTTTGCTGCAAAATCGCTCTGGCAGCGGTATAATCTTCCACCCCCCAACGAGCTAACAAAGAGGCATGTTTCAATTGCGATTCAAACAAATTTTCGGTGCGAATTTGTTCAACTTGAACCGCCTTTTTTTCTGCCAGTATCGCCGACAGAAAACCGATAATAGAAACCACCGTCAATATGATCAAACCCGCAATCGTCGCATGACGAATCTGTTTAACTTGACGTACCTTTTGCGTAGAACTCTCAAAAAACGCAACCTGCTCTTTCGTCATATCTAATTGATTACGCTCATAAAAAACTTCTAAACGTTCTAAATTCAATGACTGCCACAATAAACCGGCTGCTCGCTTTTCGCTCTGCTCACTTTTCACCGCTGCCCAACGCTTTGCAGATCCATCCAAGCGTTGGGCAAAACGCAAATCCTCTCGACTGCTTTCCAACCATTCCCGCAAATCTGACCAATTTTCTAATAAGGCTTCATGTGTGACTTCCGCCACTGCCAATGTATTCGTATCAGAGAGGGTGATCAAACGGGCATCAGTACCTGAAAATCTGTGCAGAACCGCAGAGACTTGTTCATAAACTTCCCCTTTGGCAACCATATTTGTTACTGGCACACGACAGCGTGTATCTCGACTTCCTTCCCCCAATTGCACCAATTTCAAAAAGGCACGACGAGCAATTGATTTATCCGTATCAGACAGTTTATTGTAAATCGCCTGTGCTTTTTGCGCCAATGCACCACCAACGCCGCCTACTTTATTTAAAGTTTCTGCTGGTGTAATCCCTTCGCGCATTCCCTCCCAAATTTCTTTTAAAGCAAACTGTAACAAAGGCAATACGCCTTCACGATCTCTGCTTTGAGCAATCAGTAAGGCAACCGTCGCGTCGTTTAAAGGGAGATTGGCTTGTTTAGCCGGTTCACTGATGGCAAGCCGCAAATCTACTTCATTCATGATAGGCACGATAACGGCTTGCTGTGCGATGGCTTGGTTTAAATCGGGATGATGCTGGGTTTCTCCTAAAAAATCACTACGCAAAGTCAAAATTACGGAAAGATGCGCGGCTTTATCACTGACTGCACCCATCAGATTTTCAATAAAGAGATTGCGTTCTTCATGAGAAATTCCACGATAAGTATAAATCTCTTCAAATTGATCAATAAAAATCACCAAATGTTGTTTATTGTTCTCGTATAAATCTGCCCCAATCTGTTGCAAACCATCACGGTTTTGCATTTTCCCTATAAATTGATGGGGGTATCGGTATTCCATCGTTGCGGTTTTTATCAACGCCTTTGCTAAAGTTTCAAGGGGAGATTTTTCAGGTTTAATGAGGATAAATAGCAATTTTCCCAATTCACCCTGATCACGCTGTTTCAACGCGGGCATCAAACCGGCTAATGCAATCGAAGATTTTCCTGAACCCGAGGGACCTAAGATGGGCAACAGACGCGGTAAATTTTCTTCATTAGCATAATGTAAATCATAAAAACTTTGCCATAAGTGATTTGTCAATCTTTCACGCCCAAAAAAGCGAGCGGCCTCCTGTTCTCCAAAAGCATTCAATCCCAAATAGGGATTTTCAGGAAATTTTAAATCATTCCAACTGAGTGGCTTCACGGTGGGGTTTTGGTAAATGACGGGTAACCAGCACGCCCCCGGATATTTATCATCCAAGCCGTTTTCATACAGCCGTTCCCGTGCATGGCGCACGGCTAAATATGAAGACTGCCCTTGAGAATAGAGTTCAAGAAACCATTTCAAAAATAATTGCGCGACTTGATCAGGCACAGGTTCACGCATAACAATCACTTGGGGCATGTTCAAATCGGCTAAATCGTCTGCTAATTTCAACCCATCACAAGAATTGAAAATGGCTAACTTTAGCCCATGTTCAATCGCTTTTCTCAAACCGTATTTTAATTGTTCTATAGTCAAACTCTCGGTGCGATTGATAAATATTTTGCCATTTTCATCTTGGCTGGAACTATGTCCAGCAAAAAAGAAGATGTCCCAGTTTTGTTCCCAAAGAATATCACTGATATCCGCCCGTTTAGGTTCTGACAGAAATATCGGTTCGGCATCCTTTTGTCTTAACTTTTCTAACGATTTGCTATCGCTCTCAACATCAATACCTTTGCTATTGCCAAAAATCGCTAATATTCTGACGACGGCTGTTTTCTTAGTCGATTGGACCAGATTTGGTTTTTCAAACGTTGGCGTACAGAGCGCAACTTCCGTTTTCGTATAGATATCAGCAAATAAATCCCATTCATGCCAGGGCAATTTTTTTAGCAGGGCGTTTTCTGTCTGAATAATGATTTGATTTTCTGTTTGTTTATCCCCAAATTCCTTGCATAATGCCTTTCTGAATTTTTTCAAAGCCTTATCTTCAGAACTCAACCAGGTTTTAAAAGCGTTTCGGAAGTGAGCCGCAGATTGTTGAGATTTTTCTAAGAGTTGTTGGCTGCTAACGGTTCTTGATTTTCCTCTGGCACGCGAACAAAAGGCATTCTGAAGATGAGAATAGTCTGCTTGCCAGCGTTGATAGCTTTCAGGAATGCCTTGGGGATTATCCTTTTCATCATCGTATTGCACATAACGCTCATATCTATTCGGGGGTAATTTGCCAATAATTGTTCGGGTTCGATGTGAAAGTTCTCCTCCTTCATTTATTGACACTGTTACTTTAAATCCCTCTTGAAAATTACCTTCTTCAATCTTGAAAATTGCTAATTTTGTCATAATGATTGCATTGAAAATAAAATGGAGTACAACGCTTTAGCTTTGTATTTTGGAGTACATTCGATTCGAGGTTCAAGTTTTTTTACCAACTTGAACCTCGAATTGAGTTTTTCTTCAAAAAACTCAAACCTCGAATGCTTTAGCTTTGTCGTCCCAAAGCTGAAGCGTTGGACTCCATTTTTAACTCTTAATTCGCATTTGCAAAACTCTGAACAGACGAGGTTTAAGAAATCCGATTTTTTTCAAAAATCGGATTTCTAATAGCCCTTAAATATCATTTGGAAACTCAAAATCTTCTGTCACGCTAATTCCGTTCAATTCCACGATCACACGAAAACGCTCTCCCTTTTCATAGAACCAATCCTGTTCAATATAGTCATGATGGGTGCCAGCGATTTCTTCAAGCGGCTCCCCTGATTCGGGAATGACTTTGAATTTAAGATTTTCGGGTACATGGGTTTGGGTTTCCGTGGGAGATAAGCGCATTAGTACTCTTATTTCCTGATCGTCTTGTTCTTCTAACTCGATAACGAGAAGCACTGTATTTTCTTTGCCTAAGTGGATTTTTTTAGCCCGTTTTATTGTTTTAGCTTCGAGGGTGGCACTCCGAAAAGCGATGGCTGGTGTATGAAAAATCTCTTCTAGTGTGAACCAACCTGCCTTCATCGATTCAACCAAATTGCCCTGTAACCATTGATTCAAATTCACTTGCGGGATTTTAATAAATGGGGTTGGTGATTTAGGTTGGCTAACCCATTTTGGAGAGGGAGGCTGATTTTTTTTTAAACGAGATAACACGTTATTCAAGATATGTGGATAAGGAATTTCGGCTTCATTCTTATCAGCATGTGCGAGCAATGCCGCTCGAAAAATTTGGGCATCGCGCACTGTGTTAGGATCAGCATTAGATATGGATTGCCCTGCGAGCAAATTTAGCCAATCTTGTGTATTTTGGTAAGACATAATTATATACTTATATTCAAAATAAACTTTAGTACAACGGATTAGAGAAATGAACGGATTTTAAGAAATATGATATTTCTAATTTCCATTAAGCAATTCTCGACATCCTTGAATGGGTTGGTATTGCCCAAGCTTTGTTCGACAATCTGAAAGATATCGACGTGTCGCCACTGGGGTTCGTTCTATTTTTTCAGATATTTCTTGTATAGACGATCCCTGAGCCTGAAATGTGAGCATTTTTAAACAATTAAGCAGCGAGGCTTTTGAACTATCACGTTCTAACAGTGCCAAAGCACGTTCTAAGCACATCTGAATCTCAAGATCATTTTGCTCTTTTTTCCATTGTTCTGTTAAAAATTGTTCAAGCAAAACATCTATCGGATTATCGCTCTCCTCCATCTCATTATCATCCATACTAATAGTGAGACTATTAGACTTATTTTTACGCCAATAATCACTTGCCACACTATTTGCAATCAGATATAGCCAAGTTGAAATACTACAATTTTGTTTAAAACTAGGAATGCTGTCAAAAAATTTAATAAATATTTTTTGTAGTACATCTTCTACTGAGTTTTCAGGTATATTGTATTTGGCTACCATGTAATAGCGCAAACTTTTCACATACAGTTCATACAGTGCACTGTAACCGCTTTGCCCACCATTGCGTATGTCTTCCAAAGCCGCTTGATCATCCATCTTATATTTCCATTCAGTAAATGTTTGGCAGCCACTTCGTTTCGGAGCCAAAGTTTTTCGGAGCTAAACCTCAGAGGTTTCCAAAACCTCAGAGGTTTTTCGGAGCCAAAGTTTTTCGGAGCTAAACCTCTGAGGTTTTTTGGAGCCAAAGTTTTTCGGAGCTAAACCTCAGAGGTTTCCAAAACCTCAGAGGTTT
>JAOZSV010000144.1:8548-12946 GCA_029939505.1 Thiotrichaceae bacterium
GGTTTCCAAAACCTCAGAGGTTTTTCGGAGCCAAAGTTTTTCGGAGCTAAACCTCAGAGGTTTCCAAAACCTCAGAGGTTTTTCGGAGCCAAAGTTTTTCGGAGCTAAACCTCTGAGGTTTTTTCTGGTTCCCACGCCAGCGCGTGGGAACGAGAAAACTTTCAGGCAAAAGTTATGATGTAGTTATGATGTAGGTTGGGTTAGCGAAGCGTAACCCAACACCCCTTCTGATTGATGAAGTCGGGTTACGTTATTTCGCTGCGCTCAATAAGCTAACCCGACCTACATTTATAACTCTTTGATTAAAATTAACTTTTTCCTTAACTTAATGGCAGTGACGCGCTGGCGTGGGAACAAAAAAATTCAACTCTTAATTCACATTGATATCCTTATCAAGCAATTGTGATAATTCTTGACGCAAACGCCCAAGTTGAACAGCAGAATAGAGCGCATGATTTTCGTAGTCGGTGACAAAGAAAATATCTTCAACACGCTCGCCGAGCGTTACGATTTTGGCATTTTTCACACGAACATGACAAGTTAAAAAGGCTTGTGCAATACGTGATAAGATACCTGAACGATCGGTGGTAATCACTTTAATAACAGTATGATTATCACCCGTATCCTGTGTAAAAGTCACGCGAGTCGGTATAGAAAAATGTTTAATTTCTCTAGGGATGTGGCATACGATTGGAGAAAACGTTGTACTCTTATTATGGATGATCGCTGTTTTGATTCCCTGTAAAATATGATCAACACGCCCTCTCTCACTAATTGCTTTGCCATTGTCTTCCAAAACGGTGTAACTGCTAAAAGTATATTTGCTTTGAGTGGGAATAATATAGGCTTCAACAATCGTCAAGTTTTCTTGTTCAAGAAAACAGGTGATTTCAGCAAATAAATAATCACGAACAGGCGTATAAATAATAAATTGGGTACCCCCTTTCGTATCAGGGCGTTCTAATACCAAAGTATTATCCGGTGCAATCAAATTTAAGATGGCATCCGTTTCACGCGCAACATCTTTTGGCGATGAACATAAGAAATAATCATCGCCTAACTCTTTCCATAAAGTATTGATTTGCTTATTTTCTGAACAATTCAGCAAATTCCGCGCTTCTTTTCGAGTTGAAAGAAGATGGAGTTGCCTATCTGATATTTGCCCATTCTCATTACGCAAAAAAGCAACTGTTCTGTGGTAAAGTGTTGTAAGTAATGTATTTTTCCAATCATTCCATAATTTAGGATTAGTTGCCCTAATATCCGCAACCGTTAGCAGATACAAATAATCAAGATGTACCACATCAATCACATTCATGGCAAACGCTTTAATCACATCAGGATCAGAAATATCCTGACGTTGCATAGTGTCAGACATCAGCAAATGGTGGCGTACTAACCATCCCACAAAACGGGTATCATTGTCGCTTAAACCATGAAGAAGACAAATCTCCAGGGCATCTTTTTCACCTAATTCCGAATGCTTGCCTCCTCGCCCTTTAGCAATATCATGAAAAAAACCAGCGAGATTTAACAATTCCGGCTTTGGAATCGTTTCCATCAGTTTTGAGCAGAAGGGAAAATCATCTTGAAACTCTGGCAGAGTAAAACATCTGAGATTACTGATCACAAAAAGCGTATGTTGATCAACGGTATAAACATGAAATAAATCATGTTGCATTTGCCCGACAATTGAACCAAAAGTGGGAATATAGGCGGCGAGGAGCCCATAACTGTTCATACGTCGTAGTGCATGAGTTAAGCCTTCCGTTTGACGAAAAATTTCAAAAAAGACACTTCGCGCCCGCAAATCTTTTCTAAAAACCTCATCAATCAAATAGTTATAGTGAATAATCAGACGAATCGTTGTCGCGCGTATTCCTTTAATTTCTGGATGTTCCTGCATTAAGAGAAAAATTTCCAGCAGGGCAAAAGGATAACGCAAAAAAACTTTATCGTGAGTCACTTCAATGAACTTATTGCGAACTTGAAAACGTTTATTTAAGGAATAAATCGTTGAAGGCGTGCCCGCATGTAAAATCGCCTCTTTAAACAATTGCAGCAGCATATCATTAAGGGTACTTATTTCCCCAGCGGTGCGATAATACTGCTTCATCATTTTTTCTACACCCAAACCGGTTTCATCATCTTTATAATCCAAAAACGTCGCTATGTCACGCTGGTAATTAAATAACAAACGATCTTCATGCCGTTTAGCATCCATATGTAATAGACAACGTATTTTCCAGAGAAATTCCTGCCCTTCGATCAGGCTTTGATATTCTTCCTCTGTTAAAAAACCATGTTGTTGCAAATCTTGTAATGTTTTCGCACCGAAATGACGTTTAGCAACCCAGCCAACGGTTTGAATATCGCGCAATCCGCCAGGGCTTTCCTTGATATTGGGTTCCAAATTATAAGCGGTATTATCATATTTAGAATAACGTTGTTTTTGTTCCTCAATTTTCGCCGAAAAAAATGTTTTATTAGCCCAAACCTGCCCTGGAGAAACGGCGGCTTGCATTGCTTGAAATAAGCGTTCTGAACCGTTTAGTAAACGCACTTCCGTCATATTCGTTGCAATAGTAATATCAGTCGCCGCATCTTCTTCGCACTCTTTTAAGGTACGCACAGAATGCCCTATTTCGAGTTTAATATCCCATAAACACGTCAAAAAGCGTTCAATAGGTGCCATATCTTCTATGGGTGATTCTAATAAAATCAACAAATCTATATCAGAATAAGGATGCAATTCACCACGCCCATATCCCCCAACAGCAATAAGTGCTGTTGTATTAAAATCAAAATCACTCGCATGTTCTCGCCAAACTTGTAAAACCACTTGATCAATTAACCAAGCACGTTGAGTGACATAATGAGTTGCATTCTTATGCGCTTCAAAACGTTCCTTGAGTGTATGATGCCCTCGCGCTAACACTTGGCGAAAGACACTCAGTTTGTTCAGATTTTTTGCTTTTAAATCTTTTTCAAACTGCTCTGGATTGAAAAGTTCAATATCAATGTACATATTAATTTTCAGTCTTTTTTATGTATGTAAAAAGTACACTATACTATAAATCATAAGTTCAATAAATAGATAAAGTGGAAAGGCGATTTAAAAAAAACCAGAACTCCCGCACAAGTTAATCCTTTTCAAAAAATCGGATTTCTACTGATTTTAGAATGTTATAATAATTATTTTAACTGAGGAGAAAACGATGGATACAGATACAATGATTTCCAAACAAGAGGTTTATCGCATTCGGATTAAACCTTTTATTGATAGGCAAATAGCTGATGATGCTATTTATCTGGACAAATTCAATACAGATGGCTGGCTTAATTACCTCGTCAATGTCATGAAAAAATTTCCCGTTGAACAGTTCATTACTATTGCGGATGATGATCTTAAAAAACGTATTGGTCGATTAATGTCGCATCAACTGGTGGCGGGTATGTTAAATGATTTCACGCCGGAACAAATGAAAATTTTTGACGAATGCATGGTCAGGAGATAATTCATTATGGATTACCTACCAGATACAAATATCATCACGGCTTGGCTTAAGCTAGATGAAAAGGTGATGAAAAATGTGGAGGCGGTGGCTTGTGATGGAAACAAAATTTTTATCAGCAGCATCAGTTATTATGAGACTAAACGTGGACTTTTATCCACTTTCGCCACCAAGAAAATGGAACGTTTTGAACGGCTCCTTCAAAAATACGACATGATAGGCATAGAAAATGTGCTGGATGAAGCGTCGGAAATTTATGCGAATTTGAAGCGTCGTGGTGAGTTGTTGCCAGATGCTGATATTTTTATTGCTGCTATCGCGAAGGCTTATGATTTAATCTTGGTAACTAATGATAAGCATTTTGAGCGAATTGAAGGGCTGAAACAAGAAAATTGGTTGAAATAAGTGAGTTATCCATTATTCATTGTTATCAGTTACTTGATGATCAAGTTTTTAGTTTTTGGAGTTCGAGGTTTAAGTTTTTATCATCAGTAAAAACTAAAACTCGCATGAATAGTGGATGTCTTAATAGACCGTTTTTTAGTGTGGCTATTATGTTGATATTGTCGGTGATGAATAAAAAATATCAGTTTAAACAATCACTTGAAAATTATTTTCGGTGATTTAAAAGAGAATTTCATGAACTTCAAGAACGGATTGATGTAAAGTGTCTTTTGGAGGTGGTGGAAAAACGTCATGAGCGGGGCAACTTGGGCAACTTAAACTGGTTGATTCCATGCAACGGGTACTCGCCGCGTTTTTCTTCAAAAAACTTAAACCTCGAAACCATTCACCATTAATCACTGATGTTACGCACTATGTTTCCAAGATGTTTAAGAAATCCGTTTCAAAAATCGGATTTCTAAGCGGCGATGTTTAAGCG
>JAOZSV010000145.1 GCA_029939505.1 Thiotrichaceae bacterium
TTTTGAAAAAATCGGATTTCTAAGCGGCGAAACGATGTTTAAGAAATCCGATTTTTTTTTAAATCGGATTTCTAAGCGGCGAAACGATGTTTAAGAAATTCTGATTCAGAACAAAAAATCGGATTTCTAAGCTTGAATAGAATAGCTTTGCGTAACATCAGTAACTAATTAGAGAGTTTAGCTGAGCCTACTTTGGCTTTTAGCCTTGAAATTGATTTCAAGGCGGAGTAGTTACGAATGATATAGAATACGTTTTAAAACTGTTTAAAAATCAAAGCGTTAAAACTTCCCTTTCCAAGTTGGACTCCTTTCCAAACAGGTAAAAAAATGCCAAAAGTAACATGGCCTCACCAAGAAGCAAAACGTTTACGCGCTGTTGCTTTAAATTCAGACAAACCCATTATCTTTGAAACGGGCTATGGACCTTCAGGATTGCCCCATATTGGTACATTTGCAGAGGTTGCGCGAACAACGTTTGTGATAAAGGCATTGCAACACGCCTTTCCAGATGTCAAAACACGCTTAATCGCCTTTTCTGATGATATGGATGGTTTAAGAAGTTTGCCAGAAAATGTGCCTAATAATAACAATTTACATCAATTTCTTGGGATGCCCTTATCAAGCATTCCTGATCCGTTTGGGGAAACGGCTAGTTTTGCCGATTATATGAATGGGCAACTACAACGGTTTTTAGATTCTTATGGTTTTGAATATGAATTTCATTCTTCTACTCAAAGCTATCGGAGCGGAATATTTGATGATGGCTTAAAAAGGGTTATGGATAATTATACCCAAATCAGGAAACTGTTTATTTCAACGATCTCTAAAGATAAAAGGGAGGCTTGGAGTCCGTTTTTTCCTATTTGCGAATCCTGCGGCAAAATATATAGTACGCGGGTTATTGAAGTTGAACCCAGTAATTATACATTAACTTATCACTGTGATCAAGCAGGTAAAGGTTTTGAACCTTGTGGTTACAAAGGCACCACAACGATTACGGGTGGGAAAGTCAAGGTAGGCTGGAAAATTGACTGGGCACTCCGCTGGTACATTTTCGGTGTCAATTATGAAATGTATGGCAAGGATTTAATTAGCTCTGCCAGTTTAGCGAGTAAAATTTGTTCAATATTAGGCGGAAAACCGCCAGTGCTTTACAAGTATGAACTTTTCTTAGATGAGAAGGGGGCTAAGATTTCTAAGAAAATCGGTAATGGCATTTCAATGGCACAATGGATTAAATATTCTCCGTTGGGCGGTTTGTTAAATTTTTTATTGGCTAATCCTAATAAAGCAAGACAGATGGGTTTGCCCATATTGCCTAAAATAGCTGATGAATATATTGATGTACTTCATAAAGAAAACACGGAAAATGCCAATTCTTCTCTGTGGTTTATTGATAGTGTTCAACAGAATATGCCCCGTTTGGAAAAAAACGAACTGAGTTTTAATTTATTAAGCAATGTTGCTCAAAATCTGGGGCTTCATGATCCGGCACTCCTGTATCAATATGCACAAAAGTATGATTCAACCATTGTTCAAAATGCGTCTTTTTTTCGCCAAATTTGTGAAAATGTGATCGCTTATATTCAGGATTATGAGGAAAAAAGGGAAAAAGAGGCGTTAATTATTGATTTTTCATACTTACCTTATTTGTCGGAATTTATTGAAATTATTGAACAGACAAATAATTTTGAACATTTACAGGGGGAAGAAATTCAAGCACTGGTGTTTATTATTCCTAAGAAGTATGATTTAAATAAAGCAGCGTGGTTTAAATTTCTTTATTCTGTCTTGCTCGGTCAGGAAAGGGGACCTCGGCTCGGTCCATTTTTAGGAATACTTGGTCGAGAAGCAGTGTTGTCTATGCTCAAAAAGGCGTTTGAAGAATCGTCGAATGGTGAATTTTGAAATAGGAGTTCAACGCTTTAGCTTTGAAATAGGAGTTCAACGCTTTAGCTTTGGAATAGGAGTTCAACGCTTTAGCTTTGGAATAGGAGTTCAACGCTTTAGCTTTAAAATAACATTTAACTCCTTGTTTTAATTACAAAAAATAATAATAGATGATTAATGATGAATATGAAATCACAAATGACTCTACTCATTGTTGAAGATAGTCCAACATTGATGGTTGCGTACCAAGAATATTTGCGCCATGAACCTTGTCAAGTGATATATGCTGAAACTGGCACTGAAGCGATGGCACAAATTGAAAAAAAATTGCCAGATGTTATTTTACTTGATCTCGGTTTGCCCGATATGAATGGTATGGAAATCCTGAAACATATCAATGAATATCAATTGGACTGTTCAGTCGTCGTTGTCACAGCACAAGGTTCCGTTGAAGTTGCTGTCGAAGCAATGCGCTATAAGGCTTTTGATTTCATCGAAAAACCTTTTGATGGCAAACGACTTATTCTTACAATACGCAATGCTTTATTACGCGAAAAATCTCGACGTAAAATTTCTGACTTTGATCCGATTGATGAGCCGCAAACACAATATTATGGCTTGATGGGTGCGTCCAGATCGATGCAGGTACTCTATCAAATCATTAATAACGCCGCTTCTAGTAAAGCAACCGTCTTTATTACTGGAGAAAGTGGCACTGGTAAAGAGCTTTGTGCAGATGCGATACATCAACAAAGTCCACGCAAAAATAAACCATTTATTGCCATTAATTGTGCTGCTATACCAAGGGAATTGATGGAGAGTGAAATTTTTGGTCATACCAAGGGGGCTTTCACGAGCGCAGTGTCTGATAGAAAGGGAGCGGCACTTTTAGCTCATAGTGGTACTTTATTTTTGGACGAAATCGCTGATATGAGTTTAGATTTGCAAAGTAAACTGTTGCGCTTTGTACAAACGGGAACTGTTCAGAAAGTTGGAGATAATAAATTAGAAAAAGTCGATGTCCGCTTTATCTGTGCGACAAATCGTGATCCTTTAATTGAAGTACAGGAAGGACGGTTCCGTGAAGACCTTTATTATCGCTTACATGTGATTCCCATTTTGCTCCCTCCCCTTCGTGAGCGTGATGATGATATTTCTCTCATTGCCAAACATTTTCTTACTAAATATACTTATGAAGAAAATAAGTCTTTTAAAAATTTTGCGCCTGAAACAGAAGCCATTTTACTCAGTTATCATTGGCCTGGCAATGTACGGCAATTACAAAATGTTATTCGTAACATCGTTGTGCTTAACGATGGAGTAGAAGTTATTCCGAATATGTTGCCTGCCCCACTGAATAATTGGCAGAACGATTATTTGACTCCTCATCAATCCGAGACTCAAACGAAAGTTCAAAGCACAAAGTCAACTCAATTCTCCCCTTCTCACATTCGCCCCCTTTGGCAAGTAGAGAAGGAAACTATTGAACACGCCATTAAATTATGTGAAGGTAATATTTCTAAAGCGGCAGCGTTGTTAGCAATAAGTGCTTCAACTATCTATCGTAAGAAAAAAGAGTGGGAAGGAAAATTACTTAAATAGGAGTCCAACGCTTCAGCTTTGGCGGACTGACAAAGCTAAAGCGTTTTCGAGGTTTTCGTTTTCAAAAAAACGAAAACTTCGAATACCTGACAGGTTTTGGAAACCTGTCAGGTCTAATTCAACATTGTGGAATTTATTTTATACACGTACCTAAAACCTCGAACTCCATTTTCAACATTCAACTCTTAATTCGCATTCTTACTCTTTTGCAACTCTTTTCCATTTTGCATTGCATTTTGCAACAAAACCTCAATTTTAAAAAAATTTTTCAACAATTTCAATAAGTTAAGTTTTGGAACACAAATTGCTATAACTGGATACAAAGAAACAGCAAGTTTTTTGTCAATCAAACATGAAAGAGTTATCACAGAAACTCTACTTCTTATTGAATGAAAAAAATAGGTTGATCACCTGTACAAGTTTTAGTACTAAGAGGATAACAAAATGGAAAACGTCGTAGATTGTATCATTTTAGATTTGAATTGGATACGAGAAATACCTGCCCTGCCATCAATTAAACGCATTTTTGACATTATTGTTTCGGGAATCATCCTTCTTCTATTAAGCCCTATATTACTGGCTGTGATTTTATGGATTCGTTTGGATTCTGAAGGAGCGATATTTTTTTCACAAAAGCGCGTTGGTAAAGAGGGTAAACTTTTTACAATGTGGAAGTTTCGCTCTATGTACATTGATGCAGAAGAGCGCAAAGCGGCTTTGATGAAAAAAACGAAAGGTGTCTCACGCTTTAAGATGAAAAAAGATCCACGAGTGACGAGAGTTGGTCGTTTTATTCGTAAATTTTCGATTGATGAACTGCCACAAATTTGGAATGTTTTTATCGGAGACATGTCTTTGGTTGGTCCACGTCCACCATTACCTGATGAGGTAGCAAAATATACATTAGATCATTTTAAGCGTTTAAGTGTGAAACCAGGTATCACCTGTATTTGGCAAGTTTCTGGTCGTTCTGACATTCCTTTTAAAGAACAAGTGAAAATGGATTTGGAATATATTGATAATCAATCCTTACTCAATGATATAGTACTTTTATTTAAAACGATACCTGCGGTATTGAGCGCACGAGGTGCTTACTAAGGAACGTGCATAAAATAATTTAATCAACTCTAAAACCAAACCAGCCAGTTTAAAACCAAAAACCTGGCCGGTTTTTTTTTGACTTGAATTCAAGAATTTTTCGTAACTACTCAGGGCAACCACAAGGGATTGCCCCTACATCAGAATATTTTCGTCACTCGACATAAGAATATTTCAGCCTAAAGTTTTTTGAAGAAAAGCATTCGAGGCTAAAGTTTTTTTCTTCAAAAAAACTTTAGCCTCGAATAGGCTGAATTTCAGCCTAAAGTTTTTTGAAGAAAAACTTTAGGCTGAAATGTTGTAGGGGCAATCCTTTATGGTTGCCCTGAGTAGTTACAATTTTTCTTCAAAAAACTTTTCGCCTCGACTTGAGTTTTTTTTCAAAAAACTAAAACCTCTTCCGAAACTTTTAACTGATGTTACGCACTATGTTTCCAAGATGTTGAAGAAATCCGATTTTTGAAAAAAAATCGGATTTCTAAGCGGCGAAACGATGTTGAAGCGATTTTTGAAAAAAAAATCGGATTTCTAAGCGGCGAAACGATGTTGAAGAAATCCGATTTTTGAAAAAAAATCGGATTTCTAAGCTCGAATAGAATCGCTTTGCGTAACATCAGTTTTAAAGCAAACCTGGCAAGTTTAGTGACGAAGTTTTAGTTTTTTTGAAGACTAACCTCGTCGGGTTTAAATTCTCATTCATTAGGAACGTGAAATCAACTCTCCAACTAGACCTGACAGGTTTTGGAAACCTGTCAGGTCTGATTCAAAATGCTGTATTTCATGCAGGTTCCTCAATTTACATTGAATGATATTGCTTAATCAATTCACGAAGCTGCTTAACCTCAAATTCGTTAGCTAACTTGCGGATATTATTGGCAAAAGGGACAAATTTCTGCTCCATTTGTTCAATTTTAGTCGCCTCTTTAAGAATACCACTTATATTACCCCTCATCACTAAATTAAATAAGATAGCGACTTGTTCGGCGGGGGGTGGTACTAACTTTGCTGTGGCTAAATCCTTCTTTAACTCTATTGAATCTTTATATTTCTGACTTTCCGCGCATTTCTCGTCTGATGGCGTATTGATAGCATACGTCCATGTTAATCCCAAATGTTTTTGTAAAGTTTTTAATATGTTATCAATATGAAAGGGTTTATGGATAAAATCGTTATAACCGACTTCTAAACCTTTTTTTTGCCTTTTAGCATCGAAGGCGATGGCTGAAGTGATTATAATGGGCAACTTTTTAAACTCTGAGCTATTTCTGATTTTACGCACAAGTTCAAAACCGTCCATTACTGGCATCACCAAATCGGTGAAAATCAAATCAGGATGAAATAAATAGGCTTTTTCTAAACCATCTTGACCATCATTAGCTTCAAAGGTTTCAAAACCAAAACAGTTTAACACATTAATCAAGAGGAAGCGATTTTCCTTTTGATCATCAATGACCAAGATTTTACGTCTAGCCCCTTGGTAACCTGTTACTACGCTTTCTTTAGTTTCTTTAGAAGATAATTTAGGGACTTTTAAATCCAGCACCGTCCAAAAAACACTGCCCTGACTTAATGTACTTTTAACATGTAGCGTTCCCTCCATCATCTCAATCAGTGTTTTCGTGATAGATAAGCCCAAGCCTGAACCTTCAACTTCTTTATATTCCTTGTTCCCCTGTTGATAAAAAGGTAAAAATATGTGTTCCCTTTCCTCAGCAGCAATTCCAATACCTGTATCTTCTATTTGAAATAGGAACTTTTGAGTGAGGTATGGATTATAATCCTCTATTGTTTCTTGTAAACCGATTTTTAGAGTAATCCCACCATTTTCAGTAAATTTAACCGCATTACCCAGCAAGTTAATAAGAATTTGCCGCAACCTTTTTTCATCGGCATGAACTACAGATGGTATAGATGATAAGGGCTTGTAAATAAAAGAGAGTCCTTTTTGTTCAGCATAATTTTGAAATAGCTTAACAATATCCTCAATAAACTTTTTAAAACGGAAATCGCTTGGATAGAGTTTGATTTGACCGGTTTCAATTTTTGAAATCTCTAATATATCGTTAATCAATGTCAGCAAAGAGTTGCCACTCTGTTCAATGGTTGCGATACTTTTTTCTTGATTCGCCTTTAAATTTGTGTCACGGCTAAGAATTTGCGTTTGTCCCAAAATACTGTTGAGTGGTGTACGAAGTTCATGGCTCATGTTAGCTAAAAAAGTACTTTTTGCACGGTTAGCTAATTCGGCATCACTGCGTGTTTTTTCAGCAACGGCTAACATCTGCAAGGTTTTTTGATTAGCTTCTTGGAGTTCAAGGTAAAGTTTTAAATTTTCCAACGCGAAAGCGCATTGGTGTGCCATGATATGAATCATGTCTTGATCTGCTTGACTCAAATAATGTGCATCTTCTAAATAGACAAAACCTATCGTTTTTTTCTGATATTCAAGTGGAATCAATAAAGAACCGGGTGGTAACTGTTCATTGAACGATTTGCCCAATATGCCGAGCAAACAATTTTTTATAATGGCCTCTATTTCTTGATCCTTATCCTTTTTAGCAAAACGACCCGTTCCTGATTGAATCGCAACATCATTAGTCGTGACGACGACACCGTTACTTACTGTAGCAATAAGGCTACTTTCACCTAAATTGCACAGGTTGATAATTTGAGTCAGCACCCCGTTGAAAAATTGCTTGAGAGATTGGGGATGGTAAAATGTCGGTGCTGCATCAAGAATTTTTCTGAGTGCTTTCCTGTTGGTATCAAGAACAGTTATATCGCGAAAGGACTTCAAGGCAACACGCATGGTGGTATAGAGTTTATGTGCAGTTAGCTCTGTTTTGTTCTTGTAATCATCAATATCGTAATGTTCAATCACCGCTCTTTCTGGAGCCATACCGGGTTGACCGGTACGAATAATGAGGCGTATTAAAGAATTTTTGAGTTCATGACGGATAAAGTCAATTAATTGCAATCCGGCATCATCCGTTTCCATAACTACGTCAATTAAAGCAACTGCTATATTCGGCTCTCTTGCTAAAATTTTCCGTGCTTCTACGCCTGACATGGCTTGAAATATTTGTAATTGTTTGTTTGCAAATTCAAAGTTTTTCAAGCCCAAACGAGTCATGGAATGTATATCAGACTCATCATCGACAATCAATATTTTCCAAGGCGGCGTTTTTAACTTTTGGTTTTCTTGGACGTCCTTTTTTTTTCTGAGTTTCATGGCTTAAATAGTGAGCAGGTTAGTTTTTTGTAACGACTCAGGGCAACCATAAAGGATTGCCCCTACAACAATATTCTTAGGTCGAGTGACGAAAATCTTCTGATGTAGGGGCAATCCCTTGTGGTTGCCCTGAGTCGTTACAGTTTTTTTTCTGGAGTCCATTCGCTTTGGCGATTTAACACGATGGTTCCAAAGCTAAAGCGTTGGACTCCAATTTCAACTTTTAATTCGCATAAATCTTATTAAATTAATACGGTTAAAATTCTTGAGAATTCACAACCGCCACAGTATGACTTCATCAGGTACATTTTCACGCGGTAATACGCCCTTGACATCAATCACAATGCCCTTGCCTTGTTCTAATAAACTTTGCAATCCTGTCCAACCGGCTTGTATAAACGCTTGATGAGGGACAGCCAATACAACACATTGCGCTTTTTGTAAACTTTGCTTTGAGTTGAGTGAAATCGCAAGATCACGCATCACTTCTTGAACATCTGCTAAGGGATCATGTACCTGTACTTTAATACCGTGCTGTTCTAAAGCGTGTACAATATCTATCACGCGACTATTGCGTAAATCAGGTACATTCTCTTTGAAAGATAAACCCAATATAGTCACAGTGCTTTCTTGCACAAGATAACCGTTGTTTTTTAAATACTCTAATACATTGTATGCAATAAATGTACCCATATCATCATTAATGCGTCGTGCGGCTGGGATAATTTGCGGATGATAGCCCAATAGTTCCGCCTTATGGCTCAAATAATAAGGATCGACACCAATACAATGCCCTCCGACTAAACCTGGTGTGAAGGGCAAAAAATTCCACTTTGTTCCCGCAGCGGCGAGTACATCATGGGTATCTATGCCCATTCTATTGAATATCATGGCTAATTCATTCATTAAAGCGATATTAATATCGCGCTGTGTGTTTTCAATGACTTTAGCCGCTTCTGCGATTTTAATACTGGGTGCGCGATGTACACCTGCTGTTATTACTGATTCATAAACTTGAGCGATGATTTCTAAGGTTGGTTTCGTCAAGCCTGAGACGACTTTGATAATATTGGTGAAGTTATGTGCTTTATCCCCTGGATTAATGCGTTCTGGAGAATAACCGACACTAAAATCAGAACCACAGCGTAAGCCCGATTGCCTTTCTAAAACAGGAATACAGGCTTCCTCTGTCGCCCCTGGATAAACTGTCGATTCATAGACAACAATATCTCCGGCTTTTAATTGGCTTCCAAGCGTTTTTGAGGCTTTTAGAACCGGCGATAAATTGGGTTGCTTGTCTTCATCTACCGGTGTTGGTACGGCAATAATGTGAAAATCGGCATTGCGTAGTTCTGCGGGATTAGTGGTAAATTGAATCTCTAACTCTTGTAAATCTTCGGGGGCTATTTCATTTGTGCGATCATACCCCTCATTCAGTTCAGCGATACGTTGTTTGTCAACATCGAATCCAATCGTTCGATCTTGTTTTGCAAAGGCGACAGCGACGGGTAAGCCGACATAGCCTAAGCCTATGATGGAAATTTTGCGATTATGTTTCATTTGAATTATTGTAATTACTCCGCCTTGAAATCAATTTCAAGGCTAACAGCTAAAGCAGGCTAAAATTAAAATAATTGTACTCAGGGCAACCATAAAGGATTGCCCCTACAACAAGATTCTTATTAATACGGACGAAAATATTCTGATGTAGGGGCAATCCCTTGTGGTTGCCCTGATGTTAGGAACGTGCATTAAATAATATCGACAATTATACCTGACAGGTTTCCAAAACCTGTCAGGTCTGATTCAACATTAATTTTCCGAGTTCACTCGCTTTAAAAATTTGTATTGGCTTATGGGCTGTACTACGATAATAAATATTAATGTTATCAATATCTGGATCGTTTGCCATCAAATCAATAAGACGTTGGGATAAAAGTTGTGCCTCTTTCAAGTCTTGCACGAGGCTTAAAGGTAAATAAATCTCTATCGTTAATTCACCCGATAAATAATGCAAAGTGATTTGTTCAATCGCACCAGCCATTTCTAAAGATAGCCAATGTTGCTGCAAACGCGCCGTAATTTCATCGCGGAAGGGTAAATTTGAAGTCGTTTTAGCGATTTCATCATTCTCAACATCAATATGCACTAATACTTCCGTAATTTTTGGCATTTCAGCTATCAGACGTGTACGCACAGCCGTACTGATTTTATGTCCTTCCGATACACTGATACGGGGATCAACCAAAATATGTATATCCACTAAAACATTGATTCCCATTTTACGGGTGCGTAATTGATGGAAACCGCGAACCCCTTGAACAGATTTAATAATCTTTTCAATTTCAATGATTTGCTCTTTTCCTAATCCAGTGTCTATCAATTCATTAATGCCGGGCAAGCTCAACGAAAAGCCAATATAGCCAATCATAATACTGATCCCAATCGTCGCAACCGCATCTAACCAGAGGAAACCTAACATACTTCCTCCCACACCAATAAATACTATCACTGAAGAAATCGCGTCACTACGATGATGCCAAGCATTCGCCCGTAACATGGGTGAACGCACCCGTTTAGCGACATATATTGTGTATTGATATATCCCTTCTTTGATGAGAATAGACAAAAGGGCTGCGGCAAGGCTGATACTTGTGGGCTGCAATAACGAGGCAGGTTCAAATAAACGCATTGTGACATCTATCAATAAGCCCGCTGCCATTAATAAGAGTAAACCACCTCCGGCTATAGTCGCTAACGTTTCAATGCGCCCATGCCCATAAGGATGCTCAACATCGGGAGGCTGCGTACTATATTTAGCGGCAATTAACGTCACCACCCCGACGAGTAAATCCGACAAAGAATGCAAACCGTCTGCAATCAAGGCTTGCGAATGTCCAATTATGCCAAATATGATTTTAAGAAGAGTCAATAAGATATTGATCGTTATAGCCAATAGTGTAATATTGCGTATGGCAATATAACGTTCTTCTTGTGATATTTTGGATGAGGATGGTTTCAACATTTTTATTATTTTTTAACGTATTGATTATGAAGTGTTTTTTGAAATGAACGGTTCAAAAACAAACTTCTGAACTGCTGCCACTGACGAAGGAAATTGTTGAAAGGAAGGATAGGAGGGAAAGGAAATGATTGTTGCTGAGAATCATTCAATTGAGTTTTAGAGTTGACATGAGAAAGTTTTAGACCTGACAGGTTTCAAAAACCTGTCAGGTCTGTTGTTTGCCTCAATAAACTCTGATTTAAGTGGGAAAAACGGTAACGACTCAGGGCAACCATAAAGGATTGCCCCTACAACAATATTCTGATGAAGACTGACGAAAATCTTCTGATGTAGGGGCAATCCCTTGTGGTTGCCCTGAGTCGTTACGAAAACCTTTACAAACTATAATACATATCAAACTCTATTGGATGAGTTGTCATACGCATACGTGTGACATCTGCCATTTTGAGTTCGATATAAGCGTCAATCACGTCGTTAGTGAAAACACCACCGGCTAACAAGAATTCACGACTTTTATCAAGGGCTTCCAATGCTTGTTCCAAAGAAAAACACACGGTTGGAATGTTTTTCTCTTCTTCAGGCGGTAGATCATATAAATCTTTGTCCATCGGTTCGCCCGGATGAATCTTGTTCTGAATACCGTCCAATCCCGCCATCAGCATCGCAGTAAAGGCAAAATACGGATTACCTGTAGAATCTGGAAAACGTACTTCAATACGACGCGCTTTTGGACTGGTGACGAATGGAATACGCACCGCCGCTGAGCGATTACGTGCCGAATAAGCTAACAATGTCGGGGCTTCAAAACCGGGGACAAGACGTTTATAGCTATTAGTCGTGGCATTGCTAAAGGCGTTGATGACACGGGCATGTTTGATAATGCCGCCAATATAGTAAAGGGCGGTTTCTGACATATTGCCATATTTATCGCCAGCAAATATATTGTTGCCATCTTTAGTCAGAGATTGATGTACGTGCATACCGTTGCCATTATCTCCAACTAGCGGTTTAGGCATAAAGGTAGCTGTTTTACCGTAGCCATGCGCGACATTCATCACAACGTATTTCAGAATTTGCACTTCATCGGCTTTTTTGACTAAGGTATTGAAGCTAACGCCGATTTCACCTTGTCCTGCTGTTGCTACTTCATGATGATGAACTTCGACTTTTATACCCATTTCTTCCAATGTCAAGCACATTGCGGAGCGAATATCATGATGAGAATCAACAGGAGGTACTGGAAAATAGCCGCCTTTGAGGGAGGGACGATGTCCTAAATTTCCATCAGGATAGACTTTTTCTGAATTCCATCCTGCTTCCTGTGAGTCAACTTGACAGAATGAACCGCTGATATTGGAACCCCAACGCACATCATCAAAGATGAAAAATTCATTTTCTGGACCAAAATAGGCGGTATCAGCAATACCGGTGGATTTTAGGTAATTTTCCGCCCTTTTTGCTAAAGAACGAGGATCGCGCTCGTAGCCCTGCATCGTCGTTGGCTCAATGACATCACAACGCAAGTTTAAAGTCACTTCATCCGCAAAAAGATCAATAACGGCTGATTCCGCTTCTGGCATTAAAATCATGTCAGATTCATTGATACCTTTCCAACCGGCAATGGATGAGCCGTCAAACATTTTGCCTTCTTCAAATAAGTCTTCATCAACGACATGTGCTGGCATAGACACATGCTGTTCTTTGCCTCTGGTATCTGTAAAACGGAAATCAACAAATTTGACGTTGTTTTCCTTAATAAGGTTTAAGACATTTTCTCCAGACATATAATTTATCGCTTCTTAGTTTAGTAGTCGTTTTTCTCAAAATTATCAAAACGGGATTCAGAGATGAGATGTTCAATTTTTTTTATCGCATTAAAACAATTGGAATTTTATCATAGATAAATGAAATATGGAAGGGGCGTTATGATTTATAGCTGTTGAGACTCCTCAAGGCTGTTGAGATTCCTCAAGGCTGTTGAGACTTCTCAAGGCTGTTGAGACTTCTCAAGGCTGTTGAGACTCCTCAAAGCTAAAGCGTTGAGACTCCTCAAAGCTAAAGCGTTGAGACTCCTCAAAGCTAAAGCGTTGAGA
>JAOZSV010000486.1 GCA_029939505.1 Thiotrichaceae bacterium
TTTTTTAAAAAATCGGATTTCTAAAATGGTTATAAAAAAGGTAAAAAAATGGTGATGAAATCACTTTCCGTTTTGTGAGTGACCACAAGTGGAGCCTGTGGTCACTTTTATTTACTATGCAATGCCTCAACACCTTCCCAATCGTCAGGTACACCGACTTTTTGCCAATGCTGACAACGATTAAGATAAATATGGGCTGCTTTATCATCGGGATGGATATGTATCACTTGCTCAAAACACAGTATCGCTGTGGTAAAGACTTTTTTGCGATAGTGGGTTAACCCAATCTCGAAATCATGACGAGTTTTCATTTTCAGATCAAATAAATGAGGTGCATCAGCGTCAAACACTTCATAAACGGTTATTGGTTTTGACTTACCTTTCACTTTTACGCGGTCAATGGTGCGAATAGCATATTGAGATACATTGTTTAAATACATATAAGTCTCTTCTGAAATCAGCAAGGCGGCACCGTACATTTTAGTCATGCCTTCAATGCGAGAAGCTAAGTTGACCGCATCAGAAATCACGGTGCCATCCATACGATTTTCATCGCCAACCGTGCCCAGCATTAATAATCCAGTGTTCAGTCCAATACCAATCGCAATAGGCTCTAAACCTGATTTCTTGCGTTCTTGGTTATAGGTAACCAATTCCTTTAACATGGCAATTGAAGCATTCACCGCCTCATCAGCACTGCCGGGAAACAAAGCCATAATGGCATCACCGATATATTTGTCAATAAAGCCATGATGTTGACCAATAATAGGTGCCATTTTGCTCAAATAGTCATTGATAAAATCAAAGTTCTCCTGTGGTGTCATTTTTTCTGATGAAGAAGTAAAGTCGCGAATGTCGGCAAACAAAATGCTCATTTCTTTTTCGACTTGATCACCGAGTTGTACATCAATAATATTCTTTTTGTCTAACAGGCTTAAAAATTCACTGGGTAAAAACCGAGTAATGCTAGTATAAAGACGAGCATTTTCTATGGAAATAGCGATTTGCGAGGATAACAGGTTTAACACTTCCAACCTTTTTGGCGTAAATGCCCCCGTGGTCAAATTGTTTTCTAAATACAAAATCCCCGTCAACTGTCCTTGATTGACGAGCGGCGCACATAACACCGATTTTGGGCGGTGTTTAATAATAT
>JAOZSV010000146.1 GCA_029939505.1 Thiotrichaceae bacterium
GAAAAACCTCTGAGGTTTTGGAAACCTCAGAGGTTTGGAACCCACGAAAAACCTCAGAGGTTTGGAACCCACGAAAAACCTCAGAGGTTTGGAACCCACGAAAAACCTCTGAGGTTTTGGAAACCTCAGAGGTTTGGAACCAACGAAAAACCTCTGAGGTTTTGGAAACCTCAGAGGTTTGGAAACTTTCATAAAGGAGACACATTATTATGACGACTATCACCTTCAATATATCTGAAGACGTTAAAAATGCCTTTAATGAAATGTTTTGGAATAAAAACCAAAACACCGTCATAAGCAATTTAATGCTTCAGGCAATAGAGAAAGAAAAAACCAGACGCAAACGAGTAGAAGCCATTGATGCGTTATTAGCATTGCGTTCTGAAATTTCCCCGGTCACATCACAAGAAATGGTGATGGCACGTTATGAGGGTAGATCATGAAAACCTGGGTTATTGATGCCAGCGTTGTTGTTAAATGGTTTTTGAAGGAGGCTGAAAATGAGGCAGATATATCTATTGCCTTGAAAATACTTGAAGCCTTGCAAAATGACAAAATAATGGTTTTGCAACCAATCCATTGGCTTCCGGAGGTCGCCGCCGTCATAACCCGTTTACGACCAGAATATGCAGAAAACGTGATAAGTTTACTCTACGCGATGGAACTACCGGTTTGCAATAATCCACTTGTTTTCAATGTCGCGTGTCGCCTTGCTAAAACTTATCACCATCACTTGTTTGATACGCTTTATCATGCGGTTGCTCTTTCACAAGATAATGCGACACTGGTCACGGCTGATTTAACGTATCTCAATAAGGTTCGTGACGAAGGTAAAATAATACCTTTATCAGATTTTAAGGTCGTGTAGTGCAAAGTCGGGTTACTTTGCGGCGCAAAAAAATCTAACCCGACCTACTTAACTTAACTAATAAATCGCCCTAATAAATCGCCTCGCAGTCCAAAAAAAATGGCCCGTCGTCAAAAGTTGAAGGAGCTAAAAAAAGGGGTTTCGAGGCTAAAGTTTTTTTAAAGAAAAAACCTCGAAATGAACTGTGGAGTGCTTCGCGTCCAATCCATATTATTGTGACAAGTGAACTCCCAAAACGGGAGCAAAATGCCTTATGGCTTTTTTTCAGTGGGCAAGCCAAAGGATTTCAGTTTGGTGATCAGCATTATCACTGGTCTTATCCGGGAAATAAAGGCTTGCTTTGGCAATTATATGAACAGTATTTAAAGGATGGTGTTGTTATGCCTTATACCTTAGAAGATTTTCACCGAGAATACACGGATCCGTATCTTAAGTCGTTACCACCTGAAGTCCTATTAAAGGAACTTTCTCCAGAAGAACGTTTGAAAGGGCTGTCGCCAGAGGTGGTGGTTAAACAATATCAGCCGGAAGAACGTATGAAAGGGCTCTCACCAGAGGTAATAGAAGAATACTTATCTCAACTCAAAAAACACTAAATTGAGATTGGAGTTCAAAGTAGTCGTCGGGTCAATGCCATTAAGTGAAGCCTTGGAGTCCAAACCTTTTATCTCGCTCCGCTCGTTACTTCGTATCAGAATATCTGTCAGATTAAAAATAACTTATTGATTTTTATGGCTTTTAAAAAGTGCTGAAATATTATAAATAGAGTAAAATCAATGGTTTAATAGTGATTTTTTTAAAACTCTGAAACGAAGTCATGCCTCAAATTTACTTCTCGTTTTTATAACACTCTCTAAACAATCGGCAATTTGAGGATTTATTTGCAATATTTTACGAAGCACCTCAATTTTAATAGCAATAACGGTTAAATCAGTCACCGCCACAATGCTCTCACCATCGTTTTCATTACTCACCATACCAGAAAAGCCAAAAAAGTCACCGGCAGTTAAACGATGAGTCGCTATTGGCTTATCATAGTCAGCCGCTTCATTGCGTTGCTCTGCAATACCCTCTGCAATAATATAAAACAGCGTGACTATACTGTTTTTTGTCAAAATACATTCATGCACGCCATAATTTTTTATTTTCGCATTTTGTGCCAATTGAGTCAGATTATCATCACTTATATCAAATACGCTGAGTGTTTTTAATTTCTCAAGTATTGAGTCAGTTGTAAACAATGGATGACTAGGCTGTTCTGGATGAAAACGAAGATTTTCACGCTGGCTAACATACCATATTTGTGACATCAGCAACTTATAAGCATCATCCTTCCTTTCATAATGACTGATGAAATAGTGGATTTCATACTGTGCTAATGCTTTGAACGTATCATAACCCGACAAATAAACATCCGGCTTCGGATTTTTTAATATCTTCGGATTATTCTTGATCAGTGTTAATAAAACTTGAATAACCTGATTAGGTGGATGTTCAATCGAAAAATCAATATTGACGTTCATTCGGTGCATTGGTGTTGGCTTACTAAAGTTTTCAAATTCCCCTTTGGCAATAACGGCATTTGGAATCATAACAAGGTATTTATCTTTAGTTTCTAAGGATACGGCACGCCAGTCAACACTTTTAACTTGCCCTTCAACTCCACCGACACGAATCCAATCTCCCACACTGAAAGGACGGGCTGATAATAACGCTATGCCAGAAAATAATCCACCTAAAACATCTTGCAGTGCTAACCCAAGTACGAGCGATCCCATTCCGAGAGCGGCTAATAATTTGCCTAAATCAGCTCCCCAAACATCAGCAGCAACCAAGGCAACACCAAACAAAACGAGAAAAGCACGTATAAAGTCAATCAACAATTTAGGTATTCGTTCTTGAAACCGGAAAGTTTCTGAGAAAAGTATGGCATTGACTGTTTTCAAGATAAAATGAATCAGTAAAATCCAGAATAGGGTTTTTATGATTTTTAAAGCGATGTTACTGTCTGGCAAGAGTAGAATCTTTGCTAATAAAATATAAAGCAAAAAGACGGGGAGTACAATATTTCTGACATGAATAACAATATGTAAAAATTCTACATTGTCTTTGCTCAGTCGATGTGCCAGTTCAGTGATGACAATCAGTAGGAGTGGATATAACAGTATAATACCTATTCCCCACAAAAACCAGATTTCTCCAGCAAGCGTGTTAGTAAATGTCACTATTTTATCAATAGATGCGATAAATTCATTGAACATATTTTCGATTCTCATTATGGTGAACACTATAGCGTTTCCCGATTAGATGCAGTACAAAAACGGTCAAAAACCTTCAAGGTTTCGTGATGTCATTTATTCAATCGGGAAATGCTATAACTCGTGTCCAACCGGAAATTTAAAAATCCCAAAGCTGAAGCTTTGGACTCCAATTTAAAAATCCCAAAGCATTGCTGCCCAAAGCGAAAGCGTTGTATTTCATTATAAGGAATTGATTTTAAAGTGCTTTAATTTGATTTACATCAGATTAAGGTCACATTCGCGTTAGTTATTGGTTGCTACATCCCTAAAAGGACGATATGTATATTCCCAAATACCCAGATTTCCAATACCAGTCAGTGATAATAGTTCACATTTTTCAAAACCGTCAGTATTCCTTAACTGATTATACACCGGCTGAGTAACACGCAAAGAATTTGGTTTAGCATCGTAACGAATGCGACTAGCAATACTCACGACATCTCCCCAAACGCTGTAAGCATAACGTTCATCACCGATAATACCTGAAATCACTTCTCCCGCACTGAGACCAATGTGTAATTTGAGTTCAAGTCCTTCTTCTTGATTAAAAAGTGTCAGAATCTCAAACAACTCTTTTGCAAAATCAGTGCAGCGAGCGGCATAATCAAGGCGAGGTTTATTTAAGCCACAAACGGCGATATAACTATCCCCAACGAGAGTTAGTCTTTCAATATCGTATTGATTAGCAAGTGCATCAAAGGACTGAAATAGTTTATTTAACTTTTTTACCGCTGTTTCTCCATCCATTTCATTGATAACGTGACAAAAACCGTGCAAATATGTAAACATAATGGCAACATTGGGGTGTTTGTCAATTTTCTTTTTTTCACCGGCTTTTATTTTTTTCACAGCAGGACAGGGTAAAAAATTCAGCATCAGTGCTTGGTTTTCCTGTGCCTGTGCCTTTATTTTTTCGCGTTGTTGTTGCGAATTATCTATCAGTTTTTTCACCGTATTTTTAAGTAGGCCTATTTCATCACCACTCTCTATCTTGATGGTACTGACTTTATGTCCGGCAAGAAATTGGGTTGCAATCTGCGTAATTTCATCAATCGGTTGCAAAAATCTTGACGCAAAGATTAAGGAAAGTACGCCGGTAATGAGCACCAAAATGACCGTCGCTGTTATCATCGCATATTGGAGAGTTACAATGGGCTTATTCACTTCAGCCAGTTTTTTCTCAGCTAAAATAATCCAACGTAAATTATTAATGTTCAGCGGTGCATAAGCACTTAACAGTTCTACCCCTCGATAGTCTTGGACAATTTTATGGCCGGTTTTACCTTCGACGGCTAAATAGGCGGAGGTTGTTTTAACTTGCTGATTTAAAATAGAGGTATTTAGGTTCTTAATCTGCTGCAATGATTCCTCCACCACTTCAGCTTTTTCCAGAGTTTCCAGATAGCCATCTGCATCTTCGATAAGAAAACGGGAATCAGAACGCATGGTAAAATCGCTACCCACTAAATAGACTTCTCCCGATTTACCTAAGCCGTCTTCTACCCAATGCTTATCTCGGGTCATAATGCTATTAATCTGAGCAACCGGCAATTGAATAGCAATAATACCAATGTAGGTTTGCTGTTCGTAAACGGGAACAGCCATAAATGTGACTGGTGTCCCATAAGAAGCATCATAAGATTTGAAATCTTGAATAATAACTCGGCCACGAACCGGATTTTTCATAATGGTGCGTACTGCTTTAGCAAGGCTGCTCTGAGCATAGGGGCCACTTAATAGATTAGTAGAAAAATCAACTTCCTTAAAAACACTGTAAACAATATTACCTTGTTCTTTATCAATAAAAAATAAATCATACAAACCCGCCTGTTCAACTAAAAGGCGAAGTGGAGGATGAAAACGTGCGTGTACTTCACTATAGTAACTTTGATCTGGGGCTTTATCCAGTAAATGTTTTTCACCAATATCGCTTGGATTTGCAACAATATAATGGTATTGTAAATATTTCGCCGTACCATACTGAGGATAAAAATTTTGTAATGCTTTTGGCTTTGCTCCATTTGCTTTGAGTTTGGGATAAAAATTTTCCGCATAAAAGGATTTCAGTTCATTGAGTTGCTTGTCATCAGGCACTTGCTGGTAGAGGGTCAGCAAATCATAAGCCGCAGAAAATTCTTCCAAAGCTTCAATAAACATGAGATTTCCTGATAGTACCCTTAGATGCGCCTCCTTATCCTTGAAAAAATTCTCAATCTGTTGGGCTCGAGCGGCGCGAATACTCGTCAGTTGGTTATAACTGCTTTCAGTCAACGCATTAGAGGCATTGAACCATCCCGTATAACCAATCACAAGAATGCATAAGATAGCAATGCTAAATAGCATCAACAAGTATCTGGATTTTACGCTGATAAAACGAGATATATTGAGTCTTGCAAGCAGTTTTTGTTGAGGTAATTTGAATTTCACAGTCATTTTCCTTCTAATAGTTTTTGTATTTCTTCTTTGACCCGTTTAACTGGCAACGGTACGACCTTATGGTTAACCACAATCTGTTGCCCTTGCACCGAAAAAACAAACTTAAAAAATTCTTGCAATGACAAGGGCATTTTATACTTAGGTGGTTTATCAACATAAACGTAGATGTAACGACTCAGTGGATATTTACCGCTTGAAATATTTTCCTGAGTGGGCAGATAGTCTGGATGAAATCTCTGTTTTACAATGGCGAGTGATTTCACTCCATAATCCACCACACCCAATGCCACAAAACCGATTGCAGTCAATGACTGACTTATTGCTTTGGTCATGTCAACGAATGTAATTGATTTTTCATTGGCATTCGGTTTATATTGGCCACCACAAAGTGATTTTATCTGAAAAAACTGCCGAGTGCCGGCTTTTTTAAAAAAAATATGTCGTTCAATTGGCGTTAAATCACCCTCTTTAGGAACCCAACCAAATTCTTCCCAAGTGTCAATGGAATAAGGCGCACCACATTTGCGTGTCGAAGAAAAAATCGCATCAATTTGTTTTAATGATAATTGGGTGATGGGGTTATGGCGATTAACAATGACGCGCACGGCATCCATGATCACACGTAACTCAGTTGGTCTATAGCCTTTTTTTTCAATAAAAAGATTCAGTTCTACTGCATTAATAGGGCGACCCATTGTAGCAAATGTCGCTTTACCATTGAGCAACGCATCAATTGCAATACCAGTACCTCCCGTTTTCACCTCAAAATGAATATTGGGATAAAACTTTTGGAAATTTTCAAGCCAGTCAGTCATAATCGGTGCCAGCAGGATAGAACCTCGGCTTTTGAATTTTCCCCTAATAAGATCATGCGCGGCAATCGGTTCGTATTTTATTAATCCTTTGGGTAATTGGATATCATCAGCATAAGCACTACTACAGAATAGACTGATCCAGAAAATAAAAACATAGAGATGAAGTTGATAATGGCTCATATCCTGTTTACCTTTTATTGTTCCTAGTACACTGTCAAGCATTAAGTGTCGGGTTCTGTAATTGCAGACATATTTGTCTGCCCTCTCGTTGAAAATCCCTACCCGTCATAATTGACTTGACAGTGTACTAGCAGTTTTTTGAAAAAACTGATTACCACGAAAGAAACCCAAGTTTCTCGAAGAAACTTGGTTATTGCACAATGCCTAATGTTGATTAGCCTTTTCTAATATTGATTTTTTTATTTCATTGGTGATCACTTCCAACGTTTTCAGTGTACTTATATAATGTTGTTTATCGACATCAACATCATAACGATCAATTTTCTTTCCACGAATATTCAAAAGTTCATCTGAACTGAGTTTAGTATGAATAACATGAAAAGCATTTCGTAATTTTGCTTTCAATGTTTTTGGTAAATTTTTATTGAGGATAAACGGCGCGTTTGGGATGGGTATTGACTTAGCTAATGGTTTAAAATATAAAGGATCAATACGACCCTCACGCACCGCCTTTAGCCAAGCATCAAAGGAAGAACCTACCGCGATGACTTTGCCCGTTTTCAATGCCTTAATAGAGGCAAAATGATTATATATAAAAATACGATCAAAATCCTTTGCCGGATTGATACCCGCTTCTATTAACATGAAAACAGGAAAGGTAAAAGAAGAGGTGGAATATGGATTACCAAAAGCGATACTTTTTCCGGTTAAATCTTCAAGTGTATTCAGATGATTTCCTTTGCGTACAAAAATACCAGAATAAGAGCTAGAACTCCCTTTTTCGACGACGACAGCAATAATTTGCACAAGATCACGACATCTTTTTCTCACTTCGCCATAGCTGGATGTACCAAGCAAGGTCATTTGAATTTTTTGTTCACAGAATGCTTTTATAACGTCGTTTTTTTCATAACTTAGTTTAAAATGAATGTCAAATTCATTAGTGATTGCCTCGAATAAGGGTTTAATATATTGGATAGCCTGCTTCCTATCTATTGACATTTTTAAAGGGTTTGTTGCGGAGCCAATGGGAGCGACTTCGTTGGCTATCACCGAGGAATATATTAAGAAGGACAGAGCGATATTAATAAATAATTGTTTTAGTTGCATAATTAAAAAAAGTATCAATACCCATAGGTTTTTTAATAATTTCAAATAGTTACAAATCTAATTACTGTTTTTAGCTTTTAGTTTTTTGAATAAAAGCTAAAACATCGAAAACAATTCACAAATCGAGGCGAATTTCTTCAAAAAACTTTAGCCTCGATCACAATTGAACATAATAGTGAAATAGATTCATAATGTCAATGCAACATAGTCGAATGATGTTGCCCTCTTTTAACTTGATTTTTGGAGTCTATTCGAGGTTTGACTAGGAGTTTGTCGAAACAAATTTATATTAAAATATAACAAAATCAATAATTTATAAATATAATATCATGAGAGGCTCTTGCAAAACTCATGGATGAAAACGAGGGCGAACACGCAGATTCGCCCCGACAATATTGAAAAAAGTGAGGTTTTGTAAGGGCAGTCTGCCTCATCATAAGAGTTTTGCAAGAACCTCATGATTAAAAAATTGTAACTACTCAGCCTTATAGATTTTCAGAAAAAATGTCACGCAAAGACGCAAAGACGCTAAGGATGCGAATTAAGAGTTGAAATTTTTAACTCTTAATTCGCATAAAGGAATAAAAAATCCTCTTGAAGAAATGAGGAAGAAAAGATGCTCATCAAATTAAGTCCCTTTGCGCCTTTGCGCCTTTGCGTGATCAACACCTTAGACTACTGAAACCTCGAATGGACTCCAAGATGCCCGTTGTTTGGAGTCCAACGCTTCAGCTTTGGTATTTTTAAAGCTGTTTCAGGATGGAGACTACCCTAATATTATGTGGCGAACTTTTGAACTCAACCCTGATGATATTGCCGCTAAACTTCCCAAAGTCTTATGGATTGAATTGACATCAAAATGCCCTTTTGATTGTATTTTTTGTACTCGTAAGACGCTGCGCGGTGCCGGTGAACAGTTCTATTTTGCTCTCTATCAATCACTTATCCGTGAATTACGCAATCCAGATGTGATCCGATTGAATTACGCTGGCGAATCTATTCATTATCCGCATTTAATTGAAGCGATTGAATTAGTAAAAGGAACGACGACAGAATTAGTATCGGCTTTTGCATCATGGCCTCGTCATAAAATGGAACGCCTGGTTAAAAGTGGACTGGATCATTTGACTATTTCATTACACAGAATGGATGCACGGTAATTTAAAGAGATTTATCGTTTCAGTTCAATCGCACAATTGAAACAAAAGGTGGCAGAATTTTTGCGTTTACGCGAACAACTTGGGCAAAAAAAACCCACTTTAGATTTTGCATTGGTGGCGATGCAACAAAATGAATCAGTCGCCGCTTATGCGACGACAATCGGTGTCACCGAATTATTTATTCATCCAGTGATTAGTCGTGATCCTTTACCCATTCATTTTGACGCGGAACTGAAAAATAATCGGCTTAAAGCCCGTTTTAAGAGGGCGATACATGAGGCGATCTTAAAAGTCACGGCGCGTTATCCAATTTGCATATCAGTTTGTCAACGACTGAAATAGAGGCGCAACCGTTATTAGACGCGATTCCCCGCTACTTTTCCGCCTCTTTACCCGCAAACGCCAGAATTTATACTTGTGATCTAAATCCTTGGGAGACGGTACATATTTTGGCAAATGGGGATGTTGTGGGGTGTGAAGTACGCGATAAGGTTAAATTGGGTGACTTGCACGATCAATCCTTGACGGATATTTGGCACAGTGAAACCTATCAAAAATTTCGCCGTGATTATGTGTTGGGAAATATTCGTGAATGTCGTGAATGTCCCTATAAAATGGCTTATTTGCCTTCGCCGCTCAGTTCGGTTATTGATATTAAAAGTGGCATGAGTTTCCAATTATTACGAGGCTGGTATTCCGCCGAACCTGAAATATTATGGAGTCAGCCAGAAAGTTTAGCTTGTCTGAAAAAAACTCAGGATGATAAACACCACTTAAACAGACTTAACATAAAGGGCATTCTCCCACCCAATATTGACGGTAATGAGCTGATCATCACTTGTCATCATCTCTATTTAGGTACGGTGTTTAACAAAACGTCGTCTTTTTTGAGTTTTGATGCCCATTTTGAATTACACCATGTCACCGCCCCAGTTTTAACCATTTCTTTAAAAACAACGCATGTTTATCGTGCTGGTGAGGCGGAAGGGAGTTCAGACAAGCGTGAACTCGGTTTTGCATTGCAACGTATGGAAATATTATGAATTTATCTCACCTTTTTACCAATTTGTTCAGAAGATGGCAAACTTCTCAACCATAGAGCGGTGCTTATCGTACCCAATGGGGCCGAAATTAACAACAACTCTTATATCAGTTCTCAAGGAAGCCGCCTTATTTTATTTGTCGGCCCATTTCGTTATCCGCCTAATTTATTGGGCATCCAAATGTTTATCAACCGTGTTTATCCCCAATTGCGCCAGAAAATGCCCGATTTAGAATTAGTTATTTTAGGGGGATACGGTGCATCCAAAATGGCAAAGAAAATACCCGATTTCCAAATAGCTGGTATTCAAGTGTTAGATTATGTAGAAAATGTGCATGAATGGCTTAAACGCTGCGCGGTGACTATCAACCCACAATATCACATTCGTGGTTCTAGCATCAAATTGATTGAATCTTTAGCCGCAGGGCGAGTCTGTGTTTCAACCACTGACGGAGCGCGTGGTTTTTTGAAATTTGCTTCTCTTATTACGGTTGAACAGATTGAAGAGTTTGCCCAGCCTTTAGAAAAATTGTTATGTGAAGAAGATTATCGTCTTTCTTTGGAAAAGCCTTCGCTAGACTTACTTCAAAACTATACTTGGACACATTCCGCTCACAAATTACGCCTGCTTTATGAAAATGCTATCTTATGATCAAATTGCCGAGATTTACGATGAAGACATGGGTAAAAACGTATCTGGAGAAGACATTGCTTTTTATGTGCAGCAATGTTTATCTGCACAAGCGGCTATTTTGGAACTGGGCTGTGGCACCGGGCGAATAACTTTACCCCTCGTCAAAGCCAAACTTGAAGTCGTTGGTATTGATGTTTCGCTACCCATGTTGAAACAATTGCAACGTAAAGCCACTGAACAACTGTCAGCGGTTGAACAAAAACATCTCCATTATTGTCAAATGGATATGTCAGCTTTTGCATTTAACACGCAATTTGCTTTCATTTTATGCCCCTATTCTGCTTTTACCTATTTAGTTGATCACTCTTTACAAACAAGAACACTCGCCAATATTCGTTCTCATCTGGCACCCAATGGGTTATTTATCCTAGATGTTTTTATACCCAATCGGCGAATAATGACATTACCTGATGATTATATTTATCACGATTATCAGAGAGAACTGGCTGATGGAACCCTGCTTAAACGCACCAAAACTATCCAGAAAACCGCTATTTCTGGCATTAATCTCATTACTCGCCACTATTATTTTCTTGATAAAGCGGGTAAAGAACAACGAACAATCACAACAAAAGAGCGTTATCGTTGCTATTTTCCTAATGAAATCAAAGCGTTGCTACAAAAAAATCATTTTGAAGTGCTTAACATATTAGGAGATTTTCAATCGCTCCAATGTGATGAAAATTCCCGTATGGCTGTTTTTATTTGTCGTGCTTATCACACAAAGTAGTCATATATAAGGAATATTTATTGGAATCCAAACCTTCAGATTTGGAATATTTCGCTTAAATATCAAACACTTCCAAATCTAAAGGATTCGAGGTTTGAGTTTTTTTTTCAAAAAAACTCAAACCTCGAATGGACTCCAAGTAATGTCGTTTTGAAAAAATCGGATTTCTCAGATCACATTTACCATTCGAGGTTTGAGTTTTTTGAAGAAAAACTCAAACCTCGAAACCATTCACCATTATTATGAATTTATTCGTTTTAGATATAGAAACCCATCAAGATAAAAACCAAGCCATTCTCAGATTACGCGATCAGCAAGGGCAACATTTATTCGCACAGCAAGTCAAGATTGAGAGTGATCATGCGTTTGAATGGGTGGGATTGTTCAATACCCGTGAGCATGTCGAACGTTATGCTAATCAGTTATTGCCTGATAAACAGCAAACTTTGTCTGAAAAGGAACTGATTGCCCAATTGGGTGTCTTTTTAGGGCGCACCGTTTTGGGGGAGGAGATTTTTCAGCGTTTGTATTCGGGAATCCCGCAACGGACTTTGTTGATTCGTTTGCCAGCGACAGAGGATGATCGATTAGCAGCGGCGTTTGCGCGTATTCCTTGGGAGATTGCTCGCCCTGATGTGACGCAGGAGCCTTTGTTAAAACGTAATGTAGCCATTCGTGCGATTACGGGGAGTGATTATCCTGAAGATCGGGAAATTGCGTTAGCGTTAGAGCCGAATGAGATTTTGCGGGTTTTATTGGTTTTTGCGGAGACTGAAAAGAGTAATCCGTTGGCTGCGCGTTTGGAAAGAGAGCAGTTATTGGCTTTGTTTTATGAGCAGATTTTGCCAAAGCGATTGGTGCAGATTGATACGATTTGTTATGGCGTGACGCGAGCATCAATTGCGGAGCAAGTGCGAAAAGTGCAGGGTTATCATATTGTCCATTGGAGTGGGCATGGTAATCATGATAGTTTGCTATTGCAGGGCGAGGAAGATAATCAGATATCGGGTGCTGCATTGGTGGAATTGTTCCAAGAAGCTGGTGGATTTGTGCCTAATTTGGTGTTTTTGAGTGCTTGTCATTCGGGGGCGTTTTTGAGTGCAGACCAAGACCTGACAGGTTTTGGAAACCTGTCAGGTCTCAATCGTGGTGCAGACCAAGACCTGTCAGGTATCAATCGTGGTGCCGACCAAGACCTGACAACCTCGCTATTCATAAACGGGAAATCGAAGAAAAAGGCACGACTTACCCACTCCCTCGCCTTAACGAATTATTACAACAGGGGGAATTTAGTGCCATACGGCTGTGGTTGGCAGAATGGGGGGGTGATGTTGGGGAATTGCAGGGGCGGATTGATGAGGTGGTGGCTAATGTTTGAATCAGAATTGGCAGAATTTGAGAATTTTCAGAATTTTGCCGCTCAGAAACCGAGTTTTTTTGAACCCACGAAAAACCTCTGAGGTTTTGGAAACCTCAGAGGTTTGGAACCAACGAAAAACCTCGGTTTTGGAAACCTCAGAGGTTTGGAACCCACGAAAAACCTCTGAGGTTTTGGAA
>JAOZSV010000147.1 GCA_029939505.1 Thiotrichaceae bacterium
AAGGTTCTAAACCAGCAAGGCGACAAGCAATGGGAATATCGGGTAATTGGCGCGGCGGATATTTTTCGACTGCGGTTTTGATCGCACGAATATAATCAGGTGTTGTGCCACAACATCCTCCAATAATGTTCAAAAAACCACTTTGCGCCCATTCGGCAATATCAGTTGCCATGTCATCGGGTGTTTCATCGTAGCCACCAAATTCGTTGGGTAAACCCGCATTAGGGTGCGCTGAAACGTAAGTTTCTGAAATCCTTGATAATTCTTCTACATATTGGCGTAATTCCTTCGCACCCAGAGCGCAATTTAAACCAATAGAAAGCGGTTTGGCATGGCGTAGTGAATTATAAAACGCTTCAGTCGTTTGCCCTGATAAAGTACGCCCAGAGGCATCAGTAATCGTACCTGAAATCATAATGGGCAGTCTAAATTCCCTTTGCGAAAGTGAGTGATTGTCGATTTGCCCTGGTAAAATGGGAGAATTGGGATGATCGTCAAAATACTTTTGTACGGCAAAAATAGCCGCTTTCGCATTTAAGGTATCAAAGATGGTTTCAATCAGGAGCAAATCCGCGCCGCCATCAACCAAGCCCTGGGTGGCTTTATAATAGGCTTCCACCAAATCATCAAAGGTAATATTACGACAACTGGGATCGTTCACATCGGGGGAAATGGAACAAGTACGATTAGTTGGTCCTAAAACACCCGCGACGAAACGAGGAGAATTTGGTGTTTTCGCCTCCATTTCATCAGCCGCTTCCCGTGCCAGTTTGGCACCTGTGACATTGATTTCATAAACCAACTCTTCCATCTGGTAATCTGCCATAGCCGTTCGTGTCGCACTGAAAGTATTCGTTTCAATGATATCCGCCCCGGCTTCAAGATATTGGGTATGAATCTCTTTGATAATGTGAGGCTGGCTGAGCGATAAGAGATCATTATTGCCCTTTAAATCGCTGTGCCACGCTTTAAAACGTTCTCCCCGATAGTCTGCTTCTTCCAATTTGTACCGCTGAATCATGGTACCCATTGCGCCATCAAGAATGAGAATCCGTTGTTTTAAAAGAGATTGGATGGTATTAAAAGCGTTAGCATGAGACATTGGATTTCCTATATTATTGAAAAGTCATTTGAACTAAATAATTATAATTATAATTGTTATTATATAGATGTTCAGAAAAATAAATTTTTAAAAACCCCGTTTTTTGAAAGGGGTTTATTTTGGATATTTATCTGAAAAACGATAGCTGAATAGTAACTACTCAGGGCAACCACAAGGGATTGCCCCTACATCAGAAGATTTTCGTCCGTCTTCATAAGAATATTGTTGTAGGAGCAATCCTTTCTGTCAGAATATTGTTGTAGGGGCAATCCTTTATGGTTGCCCTGAGTAGTTACGCCGCTGCGAGCCAGGGAGAGCCGATAGGCGGTGGCGAGTAGTCTCTGGTAGCCAGGGCACTTTTTTTGAAAAGTGCCAGACGGCGTAGAGCCATTGAGGTAGCTGGGCCTTGCCCTTTGGGGGCAAGGACAGCGGACGCAGGGCGGCCAGAGCATTACAGCCTGGTGCGGTGGGCAAAGGGCCGGCAGGGAAGCCTTTTTTGCAAGTTCTTTGACCCGCGCCAATCCATTGAATATTAATTGAGTTAAAATAATAACATTAAGTTTAAGATATAATCTTTATGATTAATAATACCTGTTAAAAAGGTGAAAATTGACTTATTGGAAATAATTTTATAGTTTTTGACACTCTTCAAAAGTCGTGTGCGAAATATTGTTGGTTGTTTTGTTCATTATGGACCAATTTCCGAAACATCAAAAATAAAAAGTACTTGATATTTTTGATAAAGCAAACATATAATAGTTTGCATTATTTTATGGCTGGAGATTTAGCAACTGTTAATTATTTATTGGATAAAATTGAAGGGTGCCTAACCCACTCGCCATATTTTGTCGTGTGTATAAGCAAAGCATCATACACTATAAATGGAATTGCAGGTTGGTTTAGTATTTACCAACATTGGATTTCGTTTACTCTGATCCCATTTATTTAAGGATATTTTACAGCAAAAAAATGCGAATAGGCAAAACAAAATGTAGGCAATTAAGAAACCTACTGGAATCGAATAAACTTGAGTTTTTACTTGAAGCTCACAACGGTGTTAGTGCAAAACTAGTTGAAGAGGCTGGTTTTAAGGGTATTTGGGCTAGTGGGTTATCTATTTCAGCCCAGTGGGGTGTGCGCGACAGTAATGAAGCCAGTTGGACTCAAATAATTGAAACGGTAGAATTTATGTCAGATGCCACTACCATCCCAATTCTTCTTGATGGTGATACGGGTTATGGCAATTTTAACAACGTACAGCGTTTGGTTAGAAAGTTGGAACAGCGTCATATTGCTGGCGTTTGTATTGAAGATAAACTTTTCCCTAAGACTAACAGTTTTATTGAGGGAAAAACTCAAGCCCTGGCTGATATTGAAGAATTTTGTGGTAAAATAAAAGCTGCTAAAGATATTCAATATGACGATAATTTTGTCGTTGTTGCTCGTGTAGAAGCGTTTATTGCTGGTTTGGGGTTATCAGAAGCACTTAAACGTGCAGAAGCCTACCATCAAGCCGGGGCTGATGCGATTTTAATTCACAGTGCCAGAAGTGATGCTGATGAAATTTTGGCTTTTAAGCATGAATGGTCTAATCGTTGTCCAGTGGTTATTGTACCCACCAAATATTATTCTACACCGACTAAAGTATTTCGAGAAAATGACTTTTCTATCGTGATATGGGCAAACCAGATGTTACGCGCTTCAATTACCGCGATGCAAAAGGCAGCCAAGATGCTAGAAAAGGAAGAAAACTTAGTCAATCTTGAAAAGGACATCGTTCCAGTTTCAGAAGTATTTCGGCTTCAGGGGGTATCTGAGCTTTCAAAGGCAGAAAAATGCTACCTACCCAATAGTAGTAAAAGCAATGTTAAGAAACCATTGTTTCCTTATGCTAATTGCACTATAAAGAAATTGAAAACGGCTAATAAGGAGCTTAATAGAACAAATGATTAAAGCTGAAAACTTTGTCCAAATAGCCAAACAAAAAGGGTTCGGCTTGTATGCCGGAGTACCTTGTTCTTATCTCAAACCATTCATTAACTATGTCATTGACTCACCCGATATCCAATATGTGGGAGCAGCCAATGAAGGAGAAGCCGTTGCGATAGCAGCCGGTGCCGAATTAGCTGGGATGCGTGGTGTGGCCATGTTTCAAAATTCTGGTTTAGGCAACGCTGTGAATCCGTTGACTTCTTTGCATCAAATCTTCAAGATACCCATTTTGCTCATTGTGACTTGGCGGGGAGAACCAGAAGGGGCGCATGATGAACCACAACATAAACTCATGGGTGCCATTACGCCACAATTGTTAGAATTAATGCAAATTCCATGGGCTTACTTCCCGACTGAAACAGAGCAGATTGAACCCACTTTAGATCATGCCCTTGAGTTTATGGCAAAACATCAAACACCTTATGCACTGGTAATGAAAAAAGGTTCGGTTGAATCTGTGTCTTTAAATTCTAGTTTGACATTAAAACCACCCTCTGCCATTTTAGAACCTGAACCGGCATTAAAAGAGATAAAAAATTCTCGTCAGGATATATTGCAAGTTATCCAAGCCGCTAGTCAACCAGCAGATATTTTTCTGGCGACGACGGGTTATAGTGGTAGAGAATTGTATGCCCTTGAAGATCGGAAGAATCAATTCTATATGGTCGGTTCTATGGGATGTATTTCCAGTATTGGGCTGGGTATCGCTTTAGTTCGACCCAAACAACGAGTGATTGTTATTGATGGCGACGGTGCTGTGCTGATGCGTATGAGTGCTTTAGCTATTATAGGTTATGAGCGTCCGCCTAATTTATTGCATATTTTGCTAGATAATCAATGCCATGAATCAACCGGGGGCCAAAAGACCGTTTCTCATTCCATTGATTTTTGTGCGATTGCAGCAGCTTGTGGTTACGAAAAAGTGGTTCGTGTCAATACACCCCAAGAAGTACAAACTGTCATTGAATCCACAACTGAACAATTAACTTTTTTACAAGTTAAAACTAAACAGGGCATTCCCGATAAGTTGCCGAGACCTAAAATAACGCCACCAGAAGTGGCTCAACGCTTACGGCAATTCATTCAAAAAATGTGATAACGATGAACCAAACTATTTTACTTAACCCAGGTCCGGTTACCATTACGGAACGGGTACGCCATGCCATGCAGCGCGAAGATTTATGTCATCGCGAACCTGAATTTGCGGAATTAGCCCTGGATATCAAAGCCCGTTTAGCTAAAGTTTATCCTGAAGCGGCCAAAGACTATGAAGCCATTTTGCTAACGGGTTCAGGTACTTGCGCGGTAGAAGCGATGCTTTCAACACTTGTGCCTAAAGACGGTAAAGCTCTTGTCGTGACTAATGGTGTTTATGGTGAACGCATGGCAAAAATGGTGAAAATTCACGGCAAAAAAATAGAAGTGGTCACTTCACTATGGCATGAACCAATGAATCTCATTGAGGTAGAAAATCGCTTGATTGAAGACTCTAGCATTACTCATGTCATTGCGGTACACCACGAAACCACCACGGGTCGTCTTAATGATGTCGCTAAACTGGGCAAAATTTGTAAACACAAAAATGTGGCTTTATTGCTAGATTGTGTTTCTAGCTTTGGCGCAGAAGCGATTGAATTTGACGCTTGGAATTTGGAAGGCTGTGCTGCAACTGCTAATAAATGTTTGCATGGTGTTCCTGGCATTTCTTTTGTGTTGGTAAAATGTTCACTTTTTGACTCCCGCCCTTCTGCCGCCACGAGCGTTTACCTTGACTTATATCCTTATTACAAGGAACAACAACAAGGTTATTCTCCCTTTACGCCGGCGGTGCATGTTAGCTATGCTCTCCATGAAGCCCTCATTGAACTAGAAGAAATGGGGGGGCAAAAGGCAAGATATCGCCATTACCACACATTGGCTCAAAAAATTCGGCAAGGGTTTAAACAAATCGGCATAGAAACGTTTTTAGATGAGCAAGATTATAGTGTGGTATTGACTTCATTTCATTTACCCACCAACGCTACTTATGAAGAACTGCATCAGTTTCTCAAAAAAAATGGGTTTGTGATATATGCTGGACAAGGGGGATTGAAAAGTTCTATTTTCCGTATTGCTAATATGGGCGATATTCAATTGGATGACGTAGAACGTCTTTTAGATTGTTTTCAACGATTTGATGCTTAAACTAACGAAAATCGCAGGAATTATTTATGACAACCCAATACACTCCCCAAGCGGAAGAAGAAAAAACTCGATATTCAATGCATAACATTCTATGCGCTGAAAAAATTTATGGTGATAATTTTCAAAGCTTAGTAAACAACGCTAAAGTACAAAGTCTTTGTGAAAGACTTCGTATGCAGCCCAATATGGATGTACTCGAAATTGGTAGTGGTTTAGGTGGTTCAGCTTTTTATCTCGCCCAACAGTACCAAGCCAATGTTTTGGGGTTTGATTATTCTAGTGCCATGGTTGAACTCAGCACAGAACGTTTGCAACAGCTAAATTTATCCAATGTTGCCTTTCAACAGGCAGATATCACAACAGCGGAACTGAAGGCAAATGCTTTCGACTTGATTTGGACGGTAGATTGCTTTTTATACATATCGGGCAAACAAGCGGTTTGGGATAAGTTTTATAAAACGCTTAAACCAAAAGGGCAAGTGTTGATGGTTGATTATTGTGGCAATGCCGATGATTCCTCAGACGAATTCAAAAACTACACGGAAACCTGTGGTTATCACATGCAAGACATACCAAGTTATGCCAAATCGTTAAAAGCAGCCGGATTTACAGATGTAATTGCAGAAGATATTACTCCTGAATTGGTGCGTGGCTTTGAAACCACAAAAGATCGCTTACTGAAGAATGCAGCAGATTTTTTACAGTTCTTCAATCAAGATGAACTGGAACGCTTGGTAGATCGTTGGGAGAAAAAACGGCAATTTTGTCAAGAAGGACATTTAAAATGGGGATTGTTTATTGCTAATAAATGAGAAATTTCGGCGTTTCCAATCTGAAAATATTGTTCAGAAAAATAATTTAGTTTGTGTTACGGCGTTTCAGACTATAAACCTGTCAGGTTTTGAATACCTGACAGGTTTTTGGAAGTGATTTATCTGAAAAACGATAGGTATGGCTTAAAATGTTTATAACCGGCACTATGATTGTGGCAGGCACATTGATTAGTTTAGTAACGATGTACCGCAGAAACAAGAAGAAATCAGAAACACCTTTGACAGTCGTTCATAAATCAGATGTACGTACTCAACAACTTAAAGAGATGAGTTCAAATTCAAGTGACACGAGTGATGCCAAACAAGAAGCTAATCATCAACTAACTATTTCATCAATTGCCTTAGCTTTAAGTGCAGGGGGGTCTTTAATTTTTTTACCATTAAAGATTGCTAGTATACCCGTTATACTTCTGGCTCTCAAACAGTATGTAGTTAGAGCCAACCAAGCAGTCTTCAAAGATAAAAAAGTAGGAGTTGCAGCTATTGATCTTATTGGCACAGCTGGTCCTTTCTTAATGGGCTACTTCTTTATTGCTTCCTTGGCTATTCATCTTTCCAACTTCAGCCGAAAACTTCTGATAGAAACTGAGGATCATTCTCAGAAAAGTCTGACTAATGCATTTGCTCTTAAACCCAATTTTGTTTGGGTACAGCGAGGTGAAGTAGAGGTAGAAATTCCGTTCAAAACTCTCTTGATAGGTGACATTGTTGTCGTGAGTGCCGGTCAGGTAATACCAGTAGACGGTACTGTTACCAATGGAATGGCCCATGTCGATCAACGTGCTCTAACTGGCGAATCTCAGCCGGTAGAAAAATGTGTTGGTTCTCTTGTTTTTGATTCAACTATGGTACTTGAAGGTAACATTAATATTCAAGTCGAAAAAGCGGGGGAGGAGACTGTAGCAACTAAAATCGGTGACATATTGAACCATACTGCTGATTTCAAATCACAGGTCAAATCACGAGGGCAAAAAATTGTTGAGCAAGGTGCAACACCTACTGTATGGCTTAGTGCATTAAGTTTACCTTTTTTAGGACCAGAACGAGCAATAGCTATGCTCAATTCCGCTTTCGGCTACCACATGAGACATGCAGCCCCGATAGCTGTGTTAAATTATTTGCGTATTGCATCTGAAAATGGGATTTTAGTCAAAGATGGCCGCTCACTAGAACTATTAAGTCAGGTAGATACCTTTGTCTTTGATAAAACTGGCACACTCACAGAAGAAATTCCAACTGTTGGACAAATTGCCATTTGTGGCGAAATTTCAGAAAATGAGTTGTTAACTTATGTTGCTGCTGCTGAATATAAACAAACTCACCCAATCGCTCTTGCCATTTTGCAAGAAGCCACAAATCGAGAGTTGACTCTTCCCCCAATTGATACAGCCAAATATGAGGTAGGTTATGGACTCAAAGTAGAAATAGCCGATAAATTGCTGCATATTGGTAGTGGTCGTTTCTTGGCAATGGAAGGCATTTCTATTCCATCCAACGACGCAAAAGCAACAAATTATGAAGAAGAAGGATACTCAATTCTTTACGTTGCGATTGATAATCAACTTGGAGGTACGATAGAATTAATGCCTACTATTCGTTCTGAAGTTAAACGTATTGTTAGTGAGTTAAAAAAGCGTAACATGGCAACCTATATCATTTCTGGGGATCATGAAAAACCGACTCAAAAGTTAGCCCAAGAAGTGGGCATTGACCACTACTTTGCCGAAACTTTACCGCAAAATAAGGCGCAACTTATTGAACAACTACAAAATGAAGGCCGCTCAATTTGTTTCATTGGCGATGGTGTCAATGATTCTATTGCCCTCAAAAAAGCTAATGTATCTATATCTTTGCGTGGTGCAAGCACAGCAGCAACAGACAGTGCCTCAATTATTTTGATGGATTCAAGTTTAAATCAATTGATTCCGTTGCTAGAACTTGCTACTTCACTTGATGCAAACTTGAAAAGAGGAACAATTATGACTATTCTTCCGGGTGTTATCTGTGTCAGTGGTGTGTTATTTTTCCATTTTGGAATTTTAGCTTCGATAGTGTTGTACTATATTTCTTTAGCCGGTAGTATTTTGAACGCACTCCAACCACTAATAAAATTCCCAGTGAGTGATAATGATGACTTGGAATCAAAATAAATAGGATCAGAATATCAATACCTTCGCCAACTTTAAAAATTAGCCATTTTTCAAAAAGATATCGAATTTATTCTAAGTAAAATCAATAAATTAGGAAACTTATATTTGCTCTAATTTTAATTTGACTCTAAAACCTGCCAAGTCTTCAATACCTGGCAAGTTTGCCTTTAGGAACTATTTTTTATGAACAAAATTGAGTATGAAAATTATCACGACACCTCAAAAGCTTACGACAATACTCGTATCTCGGTTGGTATCGAAATTTTTTTAGGTTGTTTTGCTTCTACTCCCCGCCCTTTACCAGAACAAAAGATTTTAGATGCTGGATGTGGTACTGGAAATTATATTCAGGCACTCAAGAAAAAAGTAGGCCATCTTTATGGGTTGGAATTGAATGAAGGTATGCTGGCTCAAGCACGAGAGAAATGCCAAAATGAAAATCACATTCAGTTAGAGCAAGGCAGTTTACTTGAGCCCCTTCCCTATCACAATGATACTTTTGACGGTATGATGTGTAATCAAGTACTTCATCACTTGCTTGCCGCTTTAAATCAAGAAAATTTTGAGCCTGTGCATAAATTGATAAAAGAAGCACAACGAGTATTACGCCCCCAAGGTGTATTAGTATTCAATACCAGTAGCCATCGGCAACTTTATGATGGTTTTTGGTGGGCAGATTTAATTCCTAATGCAGTGGGTAGAATTGCCAAACGCTTTCCGCCAATAGAAATTCTTAGCTCAATGCTGAAGGAAGTTGGCTTTCGTAAGGTAGGTATTGTTGTCCCAGTGGATGCTGTTCTTCAAGGTGAAAATTATCTTGAACCAATGGGACCACTAAAAAAAGACTTTCGAGATGGGGATTCTACTTGGTCTCTGGCAACAGATGAGGAACTCGAACAAGCTTTTGAACGAGTACGAACCATGAATCAAGAAGATAGCATGGTGCATTATCTTGAAACGCGGGAGAATTTGCGTAAAAATATTGGTCAAACGACTTTTGTATTTGCCTATAAACTATAAAAAATGGAGGTTCGAGTGTCAGATAAACTCTATGATCTAAGTTTTAACTACTGGAACTCAGGGGTATTGAGAGCCGCTGTCAAACTTGACTTATTTTCCTTGCTTGATAAAAAACCGCTTTCGCCAGATGAAGTTTCGCAACTTCTCAAAGCCAAGAATACCCGCTTTATTCAGGCTTTTCTTGATGCCTGTGTTGTGTTGGAACTTTTGGACAAAGAAGGGGATAAGTTTAAAAACTCGGCTACATCGAATGAATTTCTGGTGCCGGGTAAGCCGAAATATCTTGGCGATCATATACGCCATATAACTAACCATTGGAATACATGGGGAAAGTTAGATGAGCTTGTACTTGAAGGGCGAACCGAACTTCCGTTTGAAAATGGTTTCGTGGATGCGCCCACCTATTGGACAGATTACATGATGGGGCAACATAACCGCGCCATGATCGGGCAGGGAAAAAATCTTGTTGAAAATGTCGATCTCAGTGGCAAGCAAAAACTACTGGATTTAGGCGGTGGAACTGGGAGTTACAGCATCGCACTCTGTCAAGCCAACCCTCAGTTAAAAGCCGTTTTAATTGATCAAAAAGAACCTTTAGAAATGGCTCGCAGACTGGTGGATGAAAATAAGTTGTCTGATAGAATTACCTTAGTAGAAGGGGACATGAATACAGTTGAGCTAGATAATGACTACGATGCTGTGCTTATTTCTGGCGTAGTGCTTATTACAGATGAGGCAATGTGTCGCCGAGTATTTTTTCGTGCTTATAATGCATTACGTTTAGGTGGATTAATCATTGTGCAGGATTACATGCAAATTGATCATAGTTCCAAGCGACACTTTTTAGATATGATGATGGATTTGTATGTTCTTATCGCGTTTGCTCCAAATGCGGCTGATCGAAAAGGAGATGAAATTGTGTCATGGCTCACCGAGGCAGGTTTCACAAATGCAAAACAAATTCCTTTGCCGACGCATCTTGCATTGATTATTGCTGAAAAATCAACCACTTAATTTACTCATGTTATTAACCAGTATCCTATTTTTTGTTGGAAGCACAGCCGGCGTGACCCTGTATAAACGGATTCGACAGCCCCAAAAGATTTCCAACACAAAGGCAATACTTGAAACGGAGCCACAACAAATAGCAACAATGCTATCCAAGCCGGATGAACCCCAAGTTGAGAAAAAACTTCAAGCGGACCAAGAAATTAATCATTATTTGACAATTTCTACTACTTCTTTGGTTCTAACAACAGTAGGAGCTTTGGTTTACTCGCCCTTGACGCTGATTAGCATACCGTTGTTAATTTATGCCAGCAGTTATATACTTAATCGAGCTTACGAGGCGATAACAACAGAACATAAAGTCAGCGCGGCTCTGGTTGATATTATTGCAGCGGTTGGTTTTATGGCAACCAGTTACTATTTTGCCACCGCATTGTTGTACACATTTTATTATTACAGCCGAAAACTACTACACAAAACTGAAGATCATTCTCGCAAACATCTCATTAATATTTTTGGCAAACAACCACGCTCGGTTTGGATTATCTCTGACAACGTTGAATTAGAGATTCCATTTAACCAACTGAAAATTAATGACATTGTTGTGATTAATGCCGGGGAAACGATATCCATTGATGGTGTCATTTATTCCGGCGTTGCCAATATCGATCAACATATTTTAACTGGAGAATCTCAGCCTATAGAGAAAGGTATTGGTGAAACTGTATTTGCGGGTACGGTTGTGCTTGAAGGTCAAATTCAAATTCAAGTAGAGAAAACTGGTAAAGAAACAACTGCGGCTCAAATCGGTAAAATACTGGAAAAAACAGCTGATTTCAAAGCCTCCATGCAATCTTATGGGGAAAAAATTATTGATAAGGGTGCTTTACCAACATTGGTGGTAAGTGCTGTTACTTTGCCGGTTTTAGGTATAAAGAGTGCATTGGCAACCTTAAATGCGGGTTTTGGTTATCAAATGCGTATAACAGCTCCTCTCAGTATGCTGAATTTTTTAACCATTGCTTCTAAAAACGGCGTTCTCATCAAGGATGGACGTTCTTTGGAATTATTGAATCAAGTCGATACCGTTGTCTTTGACAAAACAGGAACGCTTACCGAGGAACAACCTCATGTGGGAAAAATCCATTGTTGTAGTGATATTGAGGAAAATGAATTATTAACCTATGCAGCCGCTGCCGAATACAAACAAACTCATCCGATTGCCTTAGCTATTTTGGCAGAAGTTAAACAACGCCAGTTAAATGTCGCGCCTGTTACACAAGCCAAATACGAAGTGGGTTATGGCATAAAAGTCAATGTTGATGCAAAGGAAATTCGAGTCGGCAGTCTGCGTTTTATGGAAATGGAAGGCATTTCGATTCCACCTGAAATGGAAGGATTGCAAGCAGATGGACATGAACAAGGTCATTCATTCGTTTTTGTGGCATTTAATGATCAATTAGCGGGAGCGATTGAACTTTATCCTACCATTCGCTCCGAAGCCAAAAAAATTATAACCCAGTTAAAACAACGGGGGTTATCTATATATATTATCTCTGGCGATCATGAACAACCCACCCGGCAGTTAGCTCAAAATTTGGGGATAGAAAATTATTTTGCTGAAACTTTACCGGAGGATAAAGCCAATTTGATTGCCAAATTGCAACAAGAAGGCAAAGTGGTTTGTTTTGTGGGTGATGGTATCAATGATTCCATTGCATTAAAAAAATCCCAAGTGTCTATCTCACTTCGAGGCGCATCCACGGTTGCCACTGATACTGCTTCTATTATCTTAATGGATAGTCATCTAAACCAACTTGATCATTTGTTTTGTATTGCAGAATCCTTTAATGCCAATATGAAAAAAAATTTAAATTGGTCAATTATCCCCGGTTTTATGTGTTTAGGTGGTGTCTTTTTTCTCAATTTTGGTATTGTGACTACAATTCTTTTATACGATGCGAGTTTGCTGGCTGGTGTATGGAATGCAATGTCGCCTTCTTTGAAAAAAAGAAATTTAGGAGTGACGCATTGACAAGAAAAGTATTTTATGAAATACTTTAAATTCAATGTGTTACAAAATTGATAAATTGATATGGGGTCATTTTTGACCCTTTTCACAAATTTCATTCCGTCATCAATTTTTATAAGTTTATGATTTTTATAGAGAACATATTTTATTGTGTTTATCAATGCGTCAGTTCTAAAATCCTAATTAAAAATTAAATTGGATCAGAATAATTGATTCTGTTGAGCCTCTTGCAAAACTCTCCAAAAAAAGAGATTTTTTAGTTTATCAAAAGAAGTTCTTGCAAAATTCTGAACACACGAGGTTTAAGAAATCCGTTTCAAAAATCGGATTTCTAAGCTCGAAACTCGAAAAAGCGAGTTTTGTAAGAGGCTCCCTTGTTTATAATAATCATCTGCCACTAAACCATCATCTGAACTAATCGCAAGCGAAAACCGTATTCATGCCATTCATTAAGGAACCTTCTATGACATGTAAAGGGCGTTCTGCTTCTAATCTGGCTTCTTCGGTATCGGCATCAATGTAATCGGTAATGCCTTTCACCAGGGCATATTCAAGGC
>JAOZSV010000148.1 GCA_029939505.1 Thiotrichaceae bacterium
ATCGGTGGAATTTAGGTGGTATTCAAATTGGAAGAACCCCGCGTCACATCAGTTATTAATACAGACGAAAATATTCTGATGTAGGCTGCACATCCTTGTGGTTGCCCTGAGTAGTTACTAAATAAAAACGTATTATAATCGAAAAAAAAACGAATGCAAGTCGTCAAAATTTTTTAAGTACCAATTAGTGTTGCCATTGCACAGACTTTTTCGAGATTTTCGTTTAAAACAATGTTTAAGAAATCCGATTTTCAAAAAAAATCGGATTTCTAAGCTCGAATAGAATCGCTTTGCGTCACATCAGTTAATAATTCATAATTCGAGGTTTGAGTTTTTTTGAAAAAAAACTCAAACCTCGAAACCATTATGTTACACATTCATACCAGTAATCGCCTAGAATATTTAGCACAAGATTGTGCGACTATTATCAAAGAAAATCCAAAGCCGCCATTGATACGAGAAATTATTGTGGTACAAAATCAGGGCATGGCACGTTGGCTGTCAATGAGTTTGGCAGAAAAATTGGGCGTGTTTGCTCATGGGCACTTTCTTTTTCCCGATGCCCTATTATGGCAAGTATTTAAAGCCGTTTTAGATTTACCCGATATTTCTCAATTTGAACGGGATGTCATGCTGTGGAGTCTTATGGAAATTTTGCCAAAATTATTGGAAAATCAAGAGTTTATGGAAATAAACGCTTATTTACAAGACGATGAGCAAGAGATTAAACGTTTTCAATTAGCGTGGCGTTTGGCTAATGTTTTTGATCAATATGTCGTTTATCGCCCAAATTGGATCGCTGATTGGGAAAATGAAAAACAACCGAAAGAGTTAAAAAACGATTCGCAAGCGCATTGGCAAGCGATTTTGTGGAGAGCTTTGATAGCGCGTTTTGGCTATAAACATCGCGCAAAATTGCGGGCAGAGTTTTTTAGCAAAGCAGAAAATCTCGCCAATAATCCCCGATTTAAACGAATATCAGTCTTTGGCATTTCCGCTTTGCCGCCATTTCATTTAGACGTGTTGGCGAAATTGGGAAAAGTCGTAGAAGTGCATGTTTTTTTGCTGAATCCCTGTAAAGAATATTGGGGGCGTATCGTTTCAGATGGCGAAATGGCTTATCAAACTGCTAATCAATCCATCGCGCCTGAAACGTTATATTTTGAAACAGGCAATGCCTTATTAGCGTCTTTAGGCAGAATGGGGCGCGATTTTATTGATATGCTCAATGAATACCCACATGTTAATCATGACTATTTTGATGAGCCAGGCGAAGAGACTTTATTAGCTTGTTTGCAATCAGACATTTTGCATTTAAAAGAGCGTGACACGCCCACGCCGATTGACTTTTATGATAAATCTCTCCAAATTCATATTTGTCATAGCCCAATGCGTGAGGTTGAAATTTTACATGATCAATTGTTGGCGTTGTTTGAGGAAAATCCAAAACTTTTGCCTAAAGATGTGATAGTGATGATGCCTGGTATTGAAACTTACGCGCCGCTTATTGAAGCAGTATTTGCAACAACGGCTCAAGTCGCTCAAAAAATTCCTTTTAGTATTGCAGATCGTAATTTGCGTGGCGAAAGTGCTTTGGTTAATACTTTTTTTGCTATTTTAGAATTGAGCCAGAGCCGTTTTTCAGTTAGCGAAGTTTTGGGCGTGCTTGAAACGGAAGCGGTGCAAAAGCGTTTTGGTTTGAGTGAGCAAGATTTAGATTTGATTCGGTATTGGATAGAGAAAACAGGCATACGCTGGGGCATGAATAAAGCCGATAGAGTGCGTAAGAATTTGCCGGCGTTTGAAGAAAATACTTGGTGCGCAGGGTTAAAGCGTTTATTGCTCGGCTATGCTTTGCCCGGCGGTGGCGAAAAGATGTTTAATGAGATTTTGCCTTATGATGGGATTGAGGGCAGCGATGCTTTAATCTTGGGTAAATTAGTGACGTTTGTGGAAAAGTTATTTGAGTCTGTGCAAGCCCTGGCAAAGCCTCGCATTTTATCCGAGTGGTTAACGTTTTTGAATCAGATATTAGAGGATTTCCTAGAAGAAGATGAAAATAATCAGGCGCAAGAAATTCGTAAAGTGTTGAAAGATTTAGTTGAAAAGAGTCAGAAAGCTGGATTTAACGCGCCTGTAAGTTATGAGGTGATGCTAGAATATTTGCGCGTTCCGCTCGCACAGAAGGAACAGCTCAGTCATTTTATGACAGGAAATGTGTCATTTTGTACCATGCTCCCAATGCGGAGTATTCCATTTAAAGTCGTTTGCTTATTGGGCATGAATGATCAAGATTTTCCGCGCCCTAATAAGCCGTTGAGTTTCGATCTCATTGCGAAAAAGCCAAAACGGGGTGATCGCTCGCGTCGTCAAAATGATCGTTATCTCTTTTTAGAATCGCTTCTCTCAGCGCGTGAGTCTTTTTATATCAGTTATGTTGGGCAAAGTCAACATGATAATACAATAATGCCCCCATCAGTGCTGGTGAGTGAATTGCTGGATTATGTGGAGAAGGCATTTTCTTATCCGCAGGAAAAGATTTTGAATCGTATTATTACACATCATCCATTGCAAGCCTTTAGCCCTCGTTATTTTAATCAGTCTGATAAACTGTTTAGTTTTTCTAACGAATATTGTCGTGCGAGTACAGTTTTGTTGAATGAGCGTCAAACCTCGAAAAACTTTTTTGAGGCACCATTACCTGTTCCCCAAACAGAATGGAAAACGGTAGATATTAACCAGCTAACCCGTTTTTTTAAAAATCCGATTGAATTTTTGTTGAAAGAACGTTTAGGAATCGCGTTAGAAAGGGGAGGAAGCCAAGTTGATGAAAGTGAACCTTTTGAAGTGCAAGGGCTTGAGCGTTATAATCTTAATCAGATGCTGGTTGAAAAAAATTTGGAAGGGGTGGATTTACAGGAATATCAAGCCATTGTGAAAGCAGGTGGGCAGTTGCCTCATGGGAAAATTGGCGATTATGTTTATAGTCAATTAACGACACAGGTACAGCCTTTTGTTGATCGCGTCAAACTGATATTGCACCAAGATAAGATAGAATCCGTTCCTGTCAACTTGACGATTGGAGAGATGCGTATCACGGGGCATTTAGGGCAATTATGGCGTGATAGTTTAGTCCATTATCGTTGCGCTAAACTGAAAGCGAGAGATTATGTTCAATTGTGGATTCACCATTTAATACTTAATAGCTTATCTCAGAAAAACTTGCCTTCTTCTAGTGTTTTAATTGGTGAAAATGAGGCTTGGGAATTTCAGCCTGTGAAGAATAGTTTGGAGATTTTACAGATTTTGTTGAATGACTATTATTGGCAAGGGCTTGTTCAACCATTGTCTTTTTTTCCTGAATCCTCCTTCACTTTTGTAGAAAATCTCAATAAGAGGAAAACGGAAGAGGAAGCCTTTTTTCGTGCCAAAAATAGTTGGCGAGGTAATGATTTTATGCGGGGTGAGGCAAAAGGGGATTATTATCAATTATGTTTTGGAAATGAGGAATTGCCGTTGGATAATGAGGAATTTAAGCCTTTGGCAAAGCAGTTTTTTGAACCGTTTTTTGAATTGAGGCAACCGCTTTCGGATTGAATTGGAGATATCAAAGCTGAAGCGTTGAACTCCAAAGACGCTCAAAGCTAAAGCGTTGAAACTCCAATTTCAAAGCTAAAGCGTTGAAACTCCAAAAAAAGAACGCCAAAGAGAATAATTGATTTATAGCTTATTCTACTTTGATCCCATTTCTTCCTTTGCTTTTGAGGCAATATTCACATTAAGATATGAATTTTGTATCGGTTTAGGATTAGCTGGTATAACTTGTCGATTTGTGCAACCTTGTTTATGTATGGCATCTTGGCAGATTGCGTGTAAATCATTATTAAAACGTTCTGCATAATCTTGGCGAATTTTATGAATTTCGTCAATAATATTGCTTTGTCTCATTTATAAGTACCACTGCATAATAATCGGGTATTTAAAAACATCGTTTTTTCAAAAAACGATGTTTCTGAACAACGAACTCAAAGCTAAAGCGTTGAACTCCAAAAAAAAGAAGCCAAAAAAAAGGAGTCCAACGCTTCAGCTTTGGAAATCTCAAAGTTAAAGCATTAAACTCCAACAAAAACAATCAGTTATAATTAATCATTCATAACCGAAATAGCCTGTATTTCACCTTTTGGATACAGAATGGTATATTCGTCTTTAGCACCATCACCGTCTGTATCCTGAGCAGACACTATTTTGGCTGTATCTGTCGCAGGCACTGGTGGCAATGCTTCACCTTCTGGAATCACAAGTGGTGTCACAGCCATGCCAAGCATCGCTTCGATATCCATTCCATTAGGCAGTTTAAGAGAAATACTTCCATTACCTTCATCAAGTTCAACATCGCCAATTTCCTCTAGCATGTTTTCTAATGCTTTTGGATCAGGTGATGTTGGACACAATGTCCATTCTTCTAATTCAGAAGATAGAGCCATGCAACCCGTTGTAGCAGAAGTGTCAAGTTTTGCATCTGAACCTTCACGCCTCGCCCTTCTCACCGCATAACCAGGAACCTCTTGTGCCAAAACAGTGAATTGATAACCATTATAAAAGACGGTCATTTCATCACCATTGCTTTCAATGGTTGCTTCTGTCATACCGGCATTATTCAGAGCCTCGCGTAAAGTCTCTTCCAGTTGATAAGGCACTGGTTCATACTCTACCAGTTCGATTTGAGCATCATAACTGGTTTCGTACAGCCAAGAGCGGTGTGGACATGATTGTCCAGGCCATTCAATGGACTCAATGTCGTCGTAGTTCAACCCCTTAAACGTGCGGGTAACGACTACTTCACATTTAGGTTTTCCGTCAGTATTCAAGCTAACATCAAAGCCAACCATGCCAACCTCTCTCCTACGATGCGTACCTAACACGAGTAAACCATTAGGCTGCATTTCCATGCCTTCAACTCCGGCTTTAACCGTTTTTTGGCATTTGAGGCTTAATTTTTTTGTTTCTTTGTCATAAGCCCATAATTCACTATACCCATAATTATCTAACACACCGTCATGCCCTAATACTGGATCATTACCAGGTATTTCATATTCTTGAGGCTCTCGGATGAATTTACCGGGTTTATTTTGTTTTTCTACCAGTTTTGAGATAACTTTGTCGTTAGCGTAAGCCATCGCGTAGAGTGTTTCACCATCATTGCTCCAAGCAATCGCTTCAATGTCGAGTTTCCTCTGTACTATTTCATTTGTCTCAACGAGCCTCACGTCGATTTTACCAGAAAATTCTTCAAATTCTTCCACCAATGTCGCATCAGGTGGACTTGTAGGAACAATAAGAACAGGACCTTTCTTTCTATTGCCCTTTTTGCCTCTTGCCCATGCCCACAATGAGTTGTCAGTTTGATTGACCGCAAGTCCAGAAAGTTCACTAAAATCCGTAGAACCTAGAGGTTCAATCATACCGTATTCTGGTAAATTCTCACTGGTATTGACCTTATAGAGAAACCCGTCAGAGTTTGCGGCACTACCACAACTGTCTTGGGTACTTGGTTCACGTCCGTAACAACTATCACTACCTGACGTGCCATACAATGTACCATCTTCTAATATGGCTAAACCCTCTAAATCAAGGTCTTTGTACATTGGACCAATTGGAAAAATTGCACCAGTACCGCTTTCAGCGAATGGCTTAATCACGAATATCTGAGAATCATTTTTGCCTTCGTCATGTACGGCATACATAAGGCAAGAAATTGAATCCGGAATAGTGGGTTCCGATATACAAGAGACCGCTTCAAAGTCATGTTGCGCCACACCCTCATTTTCATTTGTTGGCATTAATTCTCCAAGTCCAGCAGCTAAGATTACTGGCATCCCATCATCAACAAATACCTCATCAGTTTTTAACTGATAGAGTCGATCTTTTGTTGGTGGTTCAGCTTCCTCTTTCTTAGCACCACCGTTACCCGTTGTGCCATAAAATACACCATTTGGATCGATAGACAGACTTTCTATATCGTCTAGTCTTTGCCCACCAGTTGTTTGCACGACTCCAACTAAAGTTGCAGTCACATTGCCTGTGGTTTCTTTCTCAGAAAGATCAAGGGTAGCCAACGCGCTTTTCACTCCATTGCCAGTATTAACAATGATGTATAGTTTTCCATCTGTTGGATCACCAGCTATGTCGTCAATGTCATAATATTCTGGAAGTTCCGTGAAGGTGTCATCATCTTCCGTGATGGTGTCATTATCTTCTCTCTTAAATACTTTGATGACCACACAGTCACTGCCATTAAAAGCACCTTCAACGAATTTGCCTTCTTTGGGATCAATCTGGAACAAGACATCATATTGAGACGTTCCCCCTTCACGACGCTGTGTACCATAAAGAATATCGTTTGCAAAATCAACGGCGAGACCATCAACGTCATCAAAATCAACCACTTCACCATTTGTACAGGTGCCTGTACCAAATCCATCACCGATCTTGATAAATTTACCCGTATCGGCTAAGTCCAATCTGCCGAACTGACCCGCATCCGCAGCATAGAGTGTTTCTTCATATAAATCAAAGGTTATGGCTTCCATTGAGGTTGTATCCGTAAAGCCACCAATGACTTCTTCGGTACCACCATCTTTATTTATCCTGACTAAAACATCCCGATTACCATCCCGATCATTATCAGCGACGGCAAAACATACAGAGTCCACATCTGCCATAGCAGACGGTATAAGGGTTACAAATAAACACCCTACCATCAGGCAATGCCTGAATGGATTTTTTAAGAGCAACGATTGCTTATACATTTTAAGTACTCCCAAAGTTGATTGAAAATTGTCGTTTTTACATCTATAATCAAAGTCAAAATTTTAATGTTAAATTGTAACTACTCAGCCTTGAAACTTGATGTTCAATTTTTTTATCAAAGACAATAACTACAAGGATTGCATATAAGAAGGGATTATATCGTGCTTTGCATTCAATCCTTTCTTATATACAATCCTTGTAGTTAGGATTTGGCTTTAGAAAAAACTTGAGCATTGACTGAAATCAATTTCTAGCCTGAAAAGTTAAACTCTGCTCAAACAGACTGAGAAATTTATTTCAATTTTCATTCCTAAGTAGTTACAATGAATGTCATTAACCATGCACTTTATACGCCAAACTATAACTTATTGTTTTTATTGATAATAATTTTATTCATACTAAACGCAGCTTTGCATTTTGCAATGCAATATGAAAATGTTTGGCAGAATAAAAAACGAAAAAGTGATCTAACAGGAAAATATTGAAATGAAAATCTATTATACTCTTTTCAAGAAACGATTCAACTATTATCTATTATTACCTACCCTAATTACGCTATTTGGAAATGTTTACGCCCACGAAATTATTAGTCGTGTGAGTGTGGATGCAGATGTTGGCGGCAATGGGAGTTCTAAATCGCCTACAATATCGGCTGATGGGCGTTATATTGCGTTCCAGTCTGACGCAGATAATTTGGTGCCTGACGACAATAATGGTTTTACTGACATTTTTGTCACTGATCGACAAACAAGAAAAACCCGTCGTGTGAGTGTGAGTTCCAATGGCACTGAAACTAATTTTGTGTCTTTTTTCCCTGTGATTTCTGCCGATGGGCGTTATGTGGCTTTTCGCTCTGATGCCTCTAATTTAGTAGAAGACGACAGCAATCGTACAACAGATATTTTTGTACAGGATCAAAAAACAGGTGTTACCAAACTCGTGACTGTGAGCAGCGATGGTGTGCAAGGGAATTCAACGTCTTCTGAGCCTGCTATATCAGCCGAAGGGCGTTATGTGGTTTTTCACTCCAATGCGACTAATTTGGTGAAAAAGGATACCAATAAATCTATTGATATTTTTGTACATGATCGCCAAACGCTGGAAACCACCCGTTTGAGCGTTAACTCTAAGGGAATACAAGCCAAGGGTACTTCATTTGGGGCAGCGATTTCTGCTGAAGGGCGTTATATCGCTTTTAGCTCTAATGCCGCTAATCTGGTTAAAGACGATAAGAATAAAACGATGGATGTGTTTGTCCATGATCGTGAGAGCGGAGAAACGACGTTAGTGAGTTTGGATAGCCATGGAAAACAAGGAAATGCGCCTTCTTTTCAAGCTGCCCTCTCCGCAGATGGGCATTTTGTCGCTTTTCGTTCCAGAGCCACTAATCTTGTTCAAGATGATACCAATGAAGCCGAAGATATTTTTGTCCATGATCGTGAGACAGGTGAAACAGTACGTGTCAATGTGGATAGTACAGGGCAACAAGCCAATAATGGGGATTCTTTCGGTGTCAGTTTGTCGGCTGATGGACGTTATGTACTTTTCAATGCAGATGCGGATAATTTAGTCGCTGATGATGACAATAATAGCACTGATGTTTTTAGGCATGATCGTAAAACAGGGCAAACTGCTCGATTAACTTTATTAAGCCAAAGTAATAGTTATACCGCTTCATCTTACGCTCCTGTGATGTCTTATGATGGGCGTTGGGTTGCTTTTGAATCCAAGGCTGTGAATCTTGTGCCTAATGATTTTAACGAAACTTCTGATATTTTCATTTATGATCAGGCTTATTATGCCAGCTATGAGGTTTCCACGGGTGTATTATATATTCCTGTGTTGACGATGAAGCCAGACTTTGCTTTATTTAGGGCTAAACTGGTGAAAAATAATAAGCCCTTAGAATTCATCCTGGAGAGAAAAAGCCGTTTTCCTATAGCATTAGAGGGTATTCCAAGCGTTTATCATCAAGAAACCCGTTTATTAGATTTACCACGAGTTGAGGTTTTTGATCCACCAAAGGAAATTCAACGATTTGAAGTGGAAATGAGATGGGATGCGAAATCTGATGTCTTTACAATTATTCAACTGAAAGAGGAATGAAAAAGAATTGAAAGAGGAATGAAAGAGAATTGTGTCGGGGATGAAGAGGGAAAACTTGGGTGTACTAGCAACCAAGTCTTCCCGCTATAATTTAAACAAGGTAGATGAAATTTTAAATTATAGCTGCTCATATTCTGTGCAATAAAGAAGCCAAAAAAATTAATGCTGGGGATTGCGACAATGCATCGAATTGAAGTGTTTTAATCAATCTCCTTCATAAGCATTGAAATTGATTTCAAGACTGAGTAATTACAACAATGATTCTACCGCATCCAATGCAAAAACAGGAATATGTAATTTATCAAACACTTCTTTTCGTTCCGCAAATGAATCGTCAATAAAGATGGAATTTATGTTTGTAATGTAGTCACTTTTCTTTTCGTTTTCCTTCAAGACAATTATTTCATCAAATAACAAATCGCTAATTGCGAATTTCTTCAGACTTTCTTTAATGTCTTGCTTATGTTTTGAAAGCAGAATGATTTCTTTACATAAGTTTTTTGATTGATAAAGAAACTTCATCATATTTGTGTTGACTGAATTATTGACAATGATCGTATCGTCAAAGTCAATATATACGCAAGCGTAATCGTTTCTGATTGAAAATCTTGCAAATAAAGCACGATCTATTTCTATATTGAGTTTGTTGTGTAGGATGCTTACTTCAATTCCCATTCTGTCAAACAAACTTAATTGTATGAAGTTTACACCTTCTGCTCTGAATAACGCCATTGTTCCCGCAATTCTTGGAGCAATTTCCATTAAAACAAGTTCGCCATTGGCTCGTTCTTTAACTTGAAAAAACCAAACGCCTCGAAATGATAATGTCTTGTTTATTATTTCTGCAATTCTTTCAAATTGAGCATGAATGACCGGTTTTGAATTGACACTAATGCCATTGTAAATTCTTACTCTTTCCCGCCCTGCGGCAAATAATAGAGTCCCGTTTTTGTCTGTAAAGCAATCAATAGTATATTCTTTTCCAGGCAAATATTCTAAAAGAAGCAATGTCTGGTCTTTTTTCAAATAGAAATCGACTTCATCTTTTGTGTTGACTTTGTAGGTTCCTTTTGAGCCTTGCCCGACATCTGGTTTCAAGAAAATAGGAAAACTCATTTTATCGCTTATGCTGTAAACTTTCGGAGTGGGTATGAGTTTTTCAAACAATTGATATGTTTTTCTTTTTGAACTGCAAATTCTACCTGTTTTGGCACAAGATGTAATTACAGTCGCTTTAATTATGTTTTGGTTTTCAGCCATTTTCAAAACCGCGGAATCATGGGCTGGAATAATGAAATCAATATTGTGCAATTCTATTATTTTATTGATTTCATCAATGAAATTCGACGCATCTATAAAGGGAAGTCCTGCCACATAATTTTTATAAACATATTTTCCGTGATCATCAACGCTATTTGCGCCAAATAACGTAAAGTGTTTTGAATATTCCAATGCCCTATTGATTTCTAGCCCAATTTCTGAACCGCAAGGGAAGACTAATACATTTTTCATTTATTCCTCTTATAATTTAGAATTTCATAATATTTTTCAGGCGAGAAATCATCCATATTATCTGGGTTGCAATACATAAAATTACAATTTTTACAGGACTCATTTTCATGTTTTCTTTGTTCTATATGCATTTTTCTAAAGTCGCGTAAAGTTTCTCCAAACCATATTTCTGAAAGAGATGTTGTTGAGATATTTCCAACTTTTGTTCCCTTATTCCAATCAACAATGCAAATACATACATCGCCATTATTTTTGATATTCAACGACAGAAATGGAGTTGTACATATTTTCTTGATGCTAGAAATGTTTCGTTCCCCATAATATCCTTGTAATGTTTCTTGATTGGTTTTACCTTGAGGATCAATATTGCCAATCAAATCAATACCTTTAAATCCATTCCAATTCATTGGTGTTTCAATATTAACTTCATCAGCAATGGGAGTGTACTTCAACAAGAACTCTTCATTTTCACTACCATAGGTATCTATCATTTTTACATATATAAATGGTGTTTTCTTGCAGGAACTGCTGGTTTGTGATCTTCTCTGATATAAATTTTTGATATTTTCATATATAATATCTGAATGGTACTTTGTATTTGTTATTTTTTTAAATTTCTCATCATAAATGGAATAAACTGAAACCCTTAAATAATCTAATCCAGAATCAACTAGTTTTATTGATAATTTATCTGTTAACAATGATGCGTTTGTTGTTATAGTAATTGCTTTTGCAACATCATGTTTTTTTGCAATTTTGACCATTTCAACTATATTTGGATGCAACAATGGTTCACCATCACCATATAAATTCAAATGATTCAGTTTCCCCATTGTCTTTACATCCCTAATGATTTTTTCATATAAGTCCATTGACATATGAAATCGATGTCCTATTATTTTTTTAAATTCATCTAAAGATACTGCACATTGGATACATTTAAAATTACATTTATTTGTAGGCTCAACACATAGACCAAGTGGCATTCTTACTGGCAAAATATCTATTAGCTTGCTTCTTTCTTTGTTTTTTTGGGTAAATTTCATTTTTCTTTTACTCGCATTTTGCACCACGTAACATTCCTAAAAAACAAGAATATCGTTTTACAAATTGATAAGTTAATTTTAGCTATATGGTTATTTGGGTTAGATGCAAGATGTCAGTTTAGGAGCGTGCATGAAATAACTTCTTCAATTGTTAAAAAAGTCGGTTATGAAAAACCAAGTTTTTTGAAAAAACTTGGTTTTTTTTACCACTAAAAATTGATAAATTATTTCATGCACGTTCCTTAGCAATTCCTTTTTTTTGCAACTATCATTATAGCACCCGCAAAAGATGGCAATTCATCAGCCAATTGCCAAAGCCCTTTTATTTGTTCTTCTGCAATAATATTTGCATTTAACATTTCAATATTTTGTTTATCTGAAAATAGTTTAAACGACAGCCCATGTTTCCCAATAATAGAAAACCCACTTTTTGTAATCTGTTCTTCCATCATTTTCCAATCATAAACTCGAAAGTGACCATGGTATTTATCGTTTTCTGTCAGATCATAAACTGAATTTAATAACCCCATTTTAACAGCTAATTGTCTTGAAAGCGCCCATGCATTGGGGACAGAAATTGCAATTACGCCGTCTTTGTTAAGATAAGAGCTTATTTTCTCTAATAAAATTAGAGGATTTTTTATATGCTCTAAAATATGGTGTAAGATTAGGCATTCAAATTTTTCATCTAATGTAAAATTTTCAAAGTAAGATTCATAAAATTTCACATTTTTTGTATTATGAACCCTTTCTTTGGCTATTTTTATAAATTCACTTGAACCGTCAACTGCTACCACTTTTTTTGTCCATTTTGATAAAATTTCAGTCATTTGACCAGTAGCAGAACCAAACTCTAATACTGTTGATTTTTTGAAATTAATATAGTTATTCAACTTTTCCAGGAATTCTAAACGTTTGTATTGTTCATACATATTATCAATATTGTATGTATTAACCAGAGCATTCAAATCATAAGCTGTGTTTTTGTTTTCCATATTAATTTACCTTTTTTTATTACCACATTATACCAAATTTTTGTTAATATCTTCGTTTCGTCAATAAAAAGCTTTTGAACAGGAATCCGATTCAAAATCCTTAACCATATTAAAGAAATTTTGGAATCAACTCAAGGAAAAACAACATGGAATATCCATTAACCGAAAAAATTGGTAATCCTGATTTATTCGTTGGCAGGAAAACCGAATTTACTCGAATTAATAAGTGGCTTTCTATGATACCCCATAGAATGTCTAAATCGCGGGTGATCCTCGCTCGCCGTAAAAGCGGTAAAACGGTTTTTATACAACGCATTTTTAACCAGCTTTGGAGTGATCCCAAGCGGGGAGTTATTCCATTCTTTTTTGATATTGAGGAAAGTAAAATCTGGTATCCCGATTTTGCGA
>JAOZSV010000487.1 GCA_029939505.1 Thiotrichaceae bacterium
TACAATGGAAGCCATAGACCTAAATTTACATGCGCCGTATTTCTACCCGACCACCACTCATATTTTTACCATAATTTTATTGTTTTTGGTGTATGACGCTTCGCTTATACACCCTACACGAGCTCATATTTTTACCATAATTTTATTGTTTTTGGTGTATGACGCTTCGCTTATACACCCTACACGAGCTTTAATAATATTCTGCTTGATACGGGTTCAGCCAGTACAGTCTTCGCAGCCGATGAAGTTTTGGCAATTGGTTTACAATTTGAATCTCAAGATGTAGTCCGTCGGATTTCTGGCGTTGGCGGTAGTGAATTTGTGTTCACCAAACATGTTGATTGCTTAGTTTTAGGCTGCTTTGAACTCATTGATTTTGAAATTGAAATTGGCACAATGGATTACGGTTTTGCAATAGATGGTATTATAGGTATCAACTTTTTACGTCAAGTCGGTGCTTGTATTGATTTAGCTAAACTAGAAATTGATTAAATAGTAGGGTAGGGTGTGCAACCAATTGCTCACCTTGCCTGACTAATTACAAACTCTAAAAATCAGGAATAAACAAATGAGAGTAAGCAGTAGAACACTTAAAGCTGTTTTTATAGTGGCTTTATTGTCAATGGTAAATCTATCAGTGCATGCTGACCTTTCAGCAAATGTGACTGATAATAATCCAACTTTTCAAAATGGTATACTTTTGCTGCCATCTGTAGATTCATTAAAAAGAGGTGGCCAGTATCAAAATGTCAAGTTCAAACTAACAGAACAAGGCGAATGGCAACTGTTGGATTTCGTAATAACCAAGGAATTACAATATTTAGATCAAGTTGAAGTCATCAAAACGGACTCCTTTCCTATCCAAGTCTTCTTGAAAGTAACGGGTCACTTTTCAAATGGTTGTCAAAAGATGGGACAAATTAGTTACCGATTATTAGAACAAAGATTTGATATTTGGATGTACTCAACTTATGCTGATGAAGAATTTTCTACGAGTGAATATACTTGTACAGCAGCTTTGAGTCCTCTTTTCACCTACATTATTCCCCTACCGGTTTATACTTTAGAGAAAGGAGAATATAAATACAGTGTTAATGGTCGTTATACTGGCACATTTAACTTAGCCAAAAATAATAAATTTTA
>JAOZSV010000350.1 GCA_029939505.1 Thiotrichaceae bacterium
GAATAGGAGTTCAACGCTTTAGCTTTGGAATAGGAGTTCAACGCTTTAGCTTTGGGCATCACATTAAGAAGCCACTTGCTTTTCATTTCGATATAAAATAAGTGGTTGACTTTTACCCTCAATAACGCTATCATCCACAATAACCTTATCGACATCGTCCATAGAAGGCAATTCATACATGATATCCAACAATACATGCTCTAAAATTGAACGCAAACCGCGTGCGCCAGTCTCTCTTTTTATCGCCTTATGAGCCACCGCTCGTAATGCTTCTGGCCTAAATTCGAGTTCTGCCCCTTCCATCTCAAATAGGCAAGCATATTGTTTGGTCAAAGCATTTTTAGGTTCAGTGAGTATTCGCACCAATTGATCTTCAGTCAATTTCTCAAGGGTTGTCGCAACGGGCAATCGTCCAACCAATTCTGGAATTAAGCCAAACTTAATCAAATCATCAGGCTCCAAGGCGTTAAGTAATTGACTAAAATTCCGCTTATCCTCCTTATCTGAAACTTGTGCAGCAAAGCCAATACTGCTTTTTTCAGAACGTTCCCGAATGATTTTTTCTAAACCTGAAAAAGCCCCCCCACAAATAAACAAAATTTCTGTGGTATCAACTGCAATAAAATCCTTTTTTGGATGTTTTCTGCTGCCCTGTGGAGGAACAGAGGCGACTGTACCTTCAATTAACTTCAACAATGCTTGTTGTACCCCTTCACCAGAAACATCTCTAGTAATGGAGGGATTTTCAGATTTACGGGTAATTTTATCAATCTCATCTATATAGATGATAGCCTTTTGCGCTTTTTCAACCTCAAAGTCACAGGTTTGTAACAATTTTTGTATGATATGTTCAACATCCTCACCGACATACCCAGCTTCAGTGAGCGTTGTCGCGTCAGCCATGACAAAAGGTACATTTAAAGTTCGTGCCAATGTTTCTGCGAGCAAAGTTTTACCACTGCCAGTTGGTCCTATCAATAGCACATTGCTTTTAGCAATTTCGACCTCATTTTGGGCATGAGTTTCCAAACGCTTGTAATGGTTATAGACGGCGACGGAGAGTACCTTTTTAGCATACTCTTGCCCAATGACATATTCATTTAAGTGTTGATTGATTTCATACGGGATTGACAATTTTCGTTCCTTGCCCCCTTCATTTTGTGGTGGCACATTATCCCGTATAATTTCATTACACATTTCAACACATTCATCACAGATGAAAACTGATGTGCCTGCAATTAATTTATGAACCTCATCTTGGCTTTTTCCACAAAAAGAACAATAATTCCAGCGTCCTTTTGTTTTAGAGGGCCCTTTTTTTTTATCAGCCATATTAATTTAGTCGTTCATCAAGCTAAAGTTTTTTCAACGCTTCAAAATGAATTATTACAGTCTTTTTAAGGCTAAAGTCTCGAACAAATAAAAAACTACTTTTTTTCTGTCGTCAATGCTTGCCGAGTAGATAAAATCGCATCAACGATACCATATTCTACTGCCTCATCAGCCCCCATAAAATTATCTCGATCCGTATCCTTTTGAATCATCTCCAAGGGTTGTCCAGTATGTTTAGCCATGATGATATTCAGGCGTTCACGCACTTTTAAAATTTCACGCGCATGAATATCAATATCAGTCGCCTGACCTTGAAATCCCCCCAAAGGTTGATGAATCATCATCCGCGAATGGGGAAGACAATAACGTTTATCTTTTGTACCACCGCAAAGTAATAATGCCCCCATACTGGCGGCTTGACCAACAACAATGGTACTGACATCAGGCTTAATAAACTGCATGGTATCATAAATGGCTAATCCTGCGCTCACAGAACCGCCTGGAGAGTTGATATATAAATGTATATCCTTTTCTGGGTTTTCTGATTCTAAAAAGAGTAGTTGTGCGACAATCAAATTAGCCGAGTAATCTTCGACTTGGCCTACTAAAAAAACGACCCGTTCTTTAAGTAACCTTGAATAAATATCATAAGCTCTTTCACCGCGTGCAGATTGTTCTACAACCATCGGTACTAAGCCACCTGTCGCCAAAACGTCAGGGAATTGTTTATCATTCATTTGTTGGCCACTTGTCCTATCGCTGTTTGACTTTCTCCCATCACGATGGTATAAAAATCAGTTTGTTTTTCAGTTATTTCTGCCCTGTCTAATAACCATGCCACGATTTGGTTTTCTAATACAATGGATTCGACTTCTTTTAAACGTTGTTCATCCGCATAATATTGTCTGATGACCGCATCTGAATCATCATAAGCAAAGGCAATCCTTTCAACCATTTGCCGAACTTCCTCAGGTTGTACTTTGAAATTGTGTTTATTGACTAATTCACCTATCAAAAATCCGAGCTTAACACGATCTTGTGCCTCATCTTTAAACGCTTCTGCTTGCAAATTTTTATTTTTCCATTCCTGCTGCCGACTTTTTAACAGTTGTTGCGTTTCCTGTTCTATCAAAGATGGGGGGACTTCAATCGGATTTGCTTTCAACAAGGCTTCAAGTATCTGTTGCTTGATTTTGATGTCGGTCACATACTTTAATTCACGTTCCATATTGTTACGTGTTTCAACACGCAAAGTTTCAACGCGACCATCTGGCACCCCAAAGGATTTAACAAATTCAGCTTCTATTTCTGGCAAATAGACAATGCTAACCTTTGATACATTTACCACAAAATGCACGGTTTGACCAGCTATTTCCTTATTGCTATGTTCATCAGGAAAAGTTAAATCAAATTCACGTTCTTCTCCCGTTTTTACGCCTTCTAATTTTTCCTCAAAACCGGGTAAAGTGAAATCGTTTTTTCCTAATATCAGCGATGCTTGTTTGACTTCATTGCCTTTAAATGATGATCCATTGATAGTACCTACAAAATCAAAGACAATACGATCACCTTGAGTGGCTATTCGCTCATCAACATCTTTCCAAGTTTGACGTTGTTGGCGTAGTCGGTATAACATCGTATCAACGTCGGTTTCGCTGATCTCTGTTATTTGTTTTTCAATGGCTAATCCATCTACTTCTAATGTGGTTATTTCTGGATAGATTTCAAAAGTCACTGTGTAGGACAATCCTTCATCAAGCTCTTTAATATCGTTATTCAAATCAAAGATTGGATCGCCTACTAGACTTAATTTTTCCTGTGTCAGGGCTTCTGAAAAACTGGTTTTTAATATTTCTCCAAGAACTTCCTGACGTACCTTGTTACCATATTTTTGTTCAATCACTCGTACAGGCACTTTCCCTGGTCGAAAGCCATCGACTTTGGTTTTACGCGCCATTGATTTAAGTTGGCTTTGAATTTTGGGTACAATATCTTCTTTAGGTACCTCAATTGTCATGCGACGTTCAACGGCACCAGTTGTCTCGACAGACACTTGCATGTCTTAAACCCCTTATTAGGCTATTAATTTGCTCATAAATGATATGAATCACTTTTGAGTTTTACCCGATGATATTGAAAAAAAAAGGTGATGGATTTACTTCAACCATCCTATTTAAGAATTAAAATGAAAATTTCATTTGAAAAGAAATAATGATTGTTTTACATAAACACATTCAGATTAAATTTCTAAATGGTGCGAAAGGAGAGACTCGAACTCTCACAGGATTTCCCCACTGGTACCTAAAACCAGCGCGTCTACCAATTCCGCCACTTTCGCTTTGGTGGGCCGTGTAGGGATTGAACCTACGACATGCTGATTAAGAGTCAGCCGCTCTACCAACTGAGCTAAC
>JAOZSV010000149.1:0-7289 GCA_029939505.1 Thiotrichaceae bacterium
TCCTATAAACGCCCAAAGTTAATGTTGGATACCAAACGCCCAAAGCTAAAGCGTTGAACTCCTATAAACGCCCAAAGTTAATGTTGGATACCAAACGCCCAAAGCTAAAGCGTTGGACTCCTAAAAGAAACGGCCTGTTTTGATGTTTAATTCTTCAAAAAACTTAAACATCGAACTCAGAATGTATTATTCTGAATATCTCTATTAAAAACAAATACTTAATTTCCTTTCAAAAGAATCATTCACAATCATTTCGAGATTTTCGTTTTTCTTCAAAAAACTTTAGCCTGAAAAATAATTAATAACAATGATGAAAGATTTACTTTATCTATTAAATAGCCAAGGTCAAATAGAAGATTTTGATAGAATTTGTATCGGTTTAGCCTCTCCTGACAAAATTCGTTCCTGGTCTTATGGTGAAGTTAAAAAACCCGAAACGATTAATTATCGCACTTTTAAGCCAGAACGTGACGGTCTATTTTGTGCCAAGATTTTTGGACCAACTAAGGATTATGAATGCTTATGTGGCAAGTATAAGCGTTTAAAACATCGTGGTGTGGTGTGCGAAAAATGTGGCGTTGAAGTGACGCAAGCTAAGGTGCGCCGTGAACGTATGGGTCATATTGATCTCGCTAGCCCGGTCGCTCATATCTGGTATCTAAAATCGTTACCCTCTCGTATGGGTATTATACTAGATATTACGTTACGCGATATTGAACGTATCCTCTATTTTGAAGCGTATGTTGTTGTTGAACCCGGTTTGTCTGCTTTAGAACGGGGACAGTTATTAACAGAAGAAGCTTATATGGAGGTTGTAGAAGAGCATGGTGATGATATTAAAGCTCAGATGGGTGCTGAAGCGGTTCTGGAATTATTACAGACAATGGATTTGCCCGCTGAAATCAATCGTCTTAGGGAGGAAATTAATAGTTCAAATTCCGATGCTAAGATTAAAAAACTGAGTAAGCGTTTAAAACTAATGGAGTCTTTTATACATTCTGGTAATCGTCCAGAATGGATGGTTTTAAAAATATTGCCAGTTTTACCACCTGAATTACGTCCTTTAGTCCCCTTAGATGGTGGACGCTTTGCGACTTCCGATTTGAATGACCTCTATCGGCGCGTGATTAATCGCAATAATCGTTTAAGGAAATTATTGGATTTAAGCGCCCCCGATATTATTGTGCGTAATGAAAAACGGATGTTGCAGGAATCTGTTGATGCTTTGTTGGATAATGGACGACGAGGTCGTGCCCTGACAGGCACTCACAAATTGCCTCTCAAATCGTTAGCAGATATGATTAAAGGCAAGCAAGGTCGTTTTCGCCAAAATTTATTGGGGAAACGAGTGGATTACTCAGGGCGTTCCGTTATTGTTGTGGGTCCAACATTAAGATTACATCAATGTGGATTGCCCAAAAAAATGGCGTTGGAATTATTTAAGCCCTTTATTTTTGGGAAGTTGGAATTAAAAGGTATTGTCACAACCATTAAAGCCGCTAAAAAATTAGTGGAAAATGAAGTTGGAGACGTATGGGATATTCTTGAAGATGTGATACGAGAACATCCGATTTTTTTGAATCGTGCTCCCACTTTGCACCGTTTAGGGATTCAAGCGTTTGAACCTATTTTAATTGAAGGGAAAGCGATTCAATTACATCCACTGGTTTGTACCGCTTTTAATGCTGATTTTGATGGTGATCAAATGGCTGTTCATGTGCCTTTATCTATTGAGGCGCAATTGGAAGCGCGGGTTTTGATGATGTCTTCCAATAATATACTGTCTCCTGCGAATGGAGAGCCTATTATTGTGCCATCTCAAGATGTGGTATTGGGGCTTTATTTTATGACGAAGGAGCGTATAGGAGCAATTGGCGAGGGGTTAATTTTTGCGGATTTGAAAGAAGTCCATCGGGCTTATGAATCTCGGGTTGCTAATTTAAATGCAAGTATTACGCTGCGCTTTAAAGAGTCATCTTTGATAGGAAAAAAACCAGAATTGTCTTCAGAGCCAGCAACGCAAACTGAGACTTTTAAGCGTGTGAAGACGACCGTTGGTCGCGCACTGTTATCTAAAATTTTGCCGGAAGGGTTGCCCTTTGACTTAATTAATAAGAATTTGACTAAAAAGTCCATTTCTAACTTGATAAATGTCTGTTATCGTCGCTTAGGTCTTAAAGATACGATTGTTTTTGCCGATCAGTTAATGTACACCGGATTTTCTTATGCGACACGGGCTGGCATCTCAATTGGTATTGAGGATATGATCATTCCTGATAATAAACCTCAAATCATTAATGAAGCAGATTCTGAAGTCAAGGAAATTGAGGAGCAATATGCGTCGGGCTTAATTACACATGGTGAGCGTTACAATAAGGTGGTGGATATTTGGTCACGCACTAATGATAGATTGGCGAAGGCGATGATGGACCAATTGGGTGTAGAAACGGTGATAGATAGTAAGGGTAATGAAGTAACACAGTCTTCGTTTAACTCTATTTATATGATGGCGGATTCAGGGGCACGCGGTTCTGCGGCTCAGATACGTCAATTAGCGGGTATGCGTGGGCTGATGGCTAAACCAGATGGTTCAATTATTGAAACGCCTATCACAGCGAATTTCCGTGAGGGTTTAGATGTATTGCAATATTTTATATCTACACATGGTGCAAGAAAAGGTCTCGCGGATACAGCTTTAAAAACGGCAAATTCAGGCTATCTCACACGGCGGTTAGTTGATGTCGCACAGGACATGGTGATTTTAGAAAATGATTGTGGCTCAACTGAAGGTTTAGAGTTGACTCCTTTGATAGAAGGTGGTGATGTTGTAGAGCCATTACGTGAACGAGTTTTAGGGCGTGTGGTGGCAGAAGATGTTTTTAAGGCGGGCGTTAAAAAACCCGTCCTCAAAGCGGGAACTTTATTGGATGAAAGTTGGGTAGAGTACATTGAACAAGAGGGGGTTGATCGTATTAAAGTGCGTTCGGCAATGACTTGTGAATCACGCTATGGTCTTTGTGCTAAGTGCTATGGGCGAGATCTGGCGCGGGGACATTTAGTTAATCGTGGAGAAGCCGTGGGAGTTGTTGCCGCACAGTCCATCGGAGAGCCTGGAACTCAGTTGACAATGCGAACTTTCCATATTGGAGGAGCGGCATCACGAGCCGCTGCCGCTAATCATATTGAAGTCAAATCTAAAGGCACCATTAAATTTGAGAATATTAAATCATTACATCAGGAAAATGCTGAGGATCAAACGAAATTAATGGTGGTTTCGCGCTCAGGAGAATTAAGTATTCTTGATGAATCTGGTTTGGAGCGTGAACGTTATAAAGTACCTTATGGGGCTGTCTTGACGATAGGTAATGGTAATGAAGTTAAGGCGGGACAAACGGTGGCGAGTTGGGATCCACATACACGTCCGATGATTACTGAAGTCGCCGGGTTTGTGAATTTTGTTGATATTAAGGAGGGGGTCACTGTAGTTAAGGAACTTAATGAAATGACGGGATTGAGCAGTATTGTGGTTTCTGATCCGAAACAGCGTCTGTCTCATGCAAAGGATATGCACCCAAAGATAAAACTTGTCGATGAAGCGGGTCAAACACTCAACATTGCAGGGACAGAAATGCCCGCCATTTATCCATTACAACCCCGTGCGATTATATTGGTGGAAAATGGGGCTGAAGTTAAGGTGGGTGATGTGATAGCCCGTTTACCGCAAGAAACGACTAAAACTCGTGATATTACGGGTGGTTTACCACGAGTTGCCGATCTATTTGAAGCTCGCATACCAAAAGAGCCTGCAATTTTAGCAGAACGTAGTGGAACAATTAGTTTTGGTAAGGATACTAAAACGAGGCAACGATTGGTAATAACGGGGGATGGTGAAGCCACTGAGATACCGATACCAAAATGGCGACATGTCAATGTCTTTGAAGGTCAACATGTTGAAAGGGGGGAAGAAATTGTTGATGGTGCCCCTAATCCGCATGACATATTGCGTGTTAATGGTATAAACACGCTTGCAAATTACATCGTCAATGAAGTTCAAGAGGTTTATCGGCTCCAAGGGGTTAAGATAAATGATAAACATATCGAGGTGATTCTTCGACAAATGTTACGCAAGGTAGAGGTGATTAATCCTGGTGATACCCGCTTATTACCCGGAGAGCTTGTTGAACGTTCAAGGGTTTTAGAGGAAAATGAACGAGTTGTAACAGAGGATAAAATACCGGCAACTTTTGAGCAGAAATTATTAGGCATTACTAAGTCGTCATTAGCGACGGAGTCTTTTATTTCTGCGGCCTCATTTCAGGAAACGACGCGGGTACTCACAGAAGCGTCAGTTAATGGAAAATGTGATGATTTACGGGGACTCAAGGAAAATGTGATCGTGGGACGATTAATTCCTGCTGGTACGGGTTTAGCTTACCATGAAGATAGGCGGCGGCGACATAATCAATATTTTTATCGGCAAGTTAAGTCGATGAATCGCACTGCGTCTGATATTACTGAGAATATTTCGTAACGACTCAGCCCCCTCATTCCCAAGCGGGAACTTGGGAATGAGGGAAGAAAATTTTGTTTAAAATCAAGCTATTAAAAAACAACTCGTTATACTGCATACGGGCATAACTTAAACTTTTTATGCTGGTGTAATGCTATTAAGTACTGAATTTTTTTTGAGTCCAACGTTTTAGCTTTGGCGGTGAACAAATTACTAGCGATCAAAGCTAAAGCGTTGAACTCCATCCGATCATTTCTGCTTCAATACTTAAGTTAAGGGCAGATACTTATGTTTGCCTACAAAACCCAACGTATTCAGGGACTGTAGGGGGAAACCTGCGTGTTCGCCGCTGCACCAAAGTGGCCCATTCTACAATCTACTCTTAATTCGCATTCCATCATATCCGATAATTTGTGCTTGAGCACTTATCACCTCGAACTCAAATTTCAACTCTTCTTAATTCGCATTGTCAAATTTGATAGTGAAAGTATTTTTCTGACTGTCTATAATAAAAAATGAATCCAGAAAAAGTCGTTTTTGGTTTTTTTATCATCATGGCGTTAACCTTAAGTTTTGGTTTTTTCTTGGGCGATATAGATAATCCTGAGCATCATCATGTTTATGAATTAGCCGCCGCCATTTTTGTTAATTTATTCGCAACTATTCTGAAATTTGGAGATCGTTCACCAATTGGAGCCGTACTACTTTCAGCCAGCTTTGTGGCTGATTTACAATTATTTGCTGCGGCCATCGTTTGGGGTGTTGCTGTTCATATAGAAAAGGTCGGCTTGACTCCAGAAGTGATGTCAAGTATTGTTTCTCTTGCAGGAGGGGCAATGTTAGCCAATATTATCTCTGTTTTACTATTAGTGCTGGAAACCGCAATGTTACGCCGATGAATACCATCCTTTTTCTGATCATGCGCCGAATGCGTGTGCCATTGTTGGTTTTATTAATAGTTTATGCGATGGCGATAGTTGGCATGACTTTAATCCCGGGCGTAGATGATCAAGGTCATCTATGGTATATGAATTTTTTTCATGCCTATTATTTTGTCTCTTATATGGGAACAACCATCGGTTTTGGTGAAATTCCATATCCATTTTCCGAAGCGCAACGTATGTGGGTTATATTGTCATTATATATGACCGTGATTGCATGGATTTATGCCATTGGTGCTTTATTGAGTCTTATACAAGATGATGCGCTGCGTCGTATGATGACTGAAAACCGCTTCGCTAGGATGGTTAATAATATCCATGAACCTTTTTATTTGATTTGTGGTTACGGCGATACCGGTTCTGCTTTAGTCAGTTCCCTTGAGGAACGTTTTATGCGTTCAGTCGTTATAGAAATTAAACAGGAACGTATTAATATTTTAATGATGGAAAATTATCCTGTTTATGTTCCAAAACTTTGTGCTGATGCCAGTAAACCTCTCATTCTTGTTAAGGGCGGGCTTAAAAATCCTGATTGTGCTGGTGTCATTGCGATTACTGATGATAATTTAGCCAATTTACATATTGCTATTACTGCGAAGTTGCTGAATCCTGATATTACGGTTATTGGGAGAGTGGATGCCCGCGAGGTCGCTGATAATATGGATTCCTTTGGTACCGATTTTATTATTGATCCTTTTGATATTTTTTCCCGTAAACTGCATACCGCTTTACATGCGCCAAATCTGCTTTTATTACGAGAATGTTTAACCGCACAAAAACAAACATGCGAACCTTTAGAACCTCCAGAACGCGGATTATGGGTGCTATGTGGATATGGACGTTTTGGTAAAGCGGTTTATGAACAGTTTAAAGGTGATAAAAATATTCGCTTTGTCGTGATTGAAGCGAATCCTGAAAGAACAGGTTATCCTAGAGTAGAATGTATCAAGGGGTGGGGAACTGAAGCGGATACATTGCGGCAGGCGCATATTGAGGAAGCGGTTGGTATTATTGCTGGTACTAATGATGATGTGAATAATTTATCCATTATTATGACTGCCCGTGAATTAAACCCCAATCTTTTTGTTGTTATTCGGCAAAATAAGGCAGAGAATCAGATTATTTTTGAGGCGGCTAAGGCAGATATCGTGATGCAACCGAGTCAAATCATTGCTAATCATATTCGTGTTTTATTAACCACACCTTTATTAGTCGATTTTATCATATTAGCCAAGCAGTTTAAGTATGATTGGACAGAAAAACTGATTAAGTATCTCAAGAAAATATTAAATTCGACAAAACCTGACATTTGGCAAATGACTATTAATCAGGAAACATGCCCAGCTGTTTGGGATGCGCTTTCTAACAATCAACCGGTTAATTTAAAATGTTTACGCACTGATCCGAGAAATCGTAAAGAATATTTAGCTTGTATTCCTTTGTTGTTAGTACGTGCAGAAGAGAATGTTTTATTACCAGAGGATTCTGAATGTTTAGATAAAAATGTACAAATTTTATGGTGTGGGAAACGGGGTGTTATGTCTTGGATGGAATGGATTTTACATGATCCGCTTGTCTTGACTTATATTTTAACGGGCGAAATGGTTTCGCGTAGTTATGTATGGCGGTGGTTACAAAATATTAGGATAAAATAAAAATAATGTCTGTTTGTTAATATTCGATGTTCTCGTTTTTTTCATCTCCTTCCAAACTAGAAATGATCGAGGCTAAGAGTTTTTTGAAGAAAATCTTTATTCGACACGAAAAACCTCTGAGGTTTTGGAAACCTCAGAGGTTTGGCTACTTTCTGAAAATCTTTATTTGACATGAAAAACCTC
>JAOZSV010000149.1:7389-12769 GCA_029939505.1 Thiotrichaceae bacterium
ACCTCTGAGGTTTTGGAAACCTCAGAGGTTTGGCTACTTTCTGAAAATCTTTATTCGACACGAAAAACCTCTGAGGTTTTGGAAACCTCAGAGGTTTGGCTACCAAATATTTTTCTGAAAATCTTTATTCGAGGTTCAAGTTTTTTTTCAAAAGACTTGAATCTCAAAATCATTATTGAAAAATGCCTACAAATCGGAATAATAATCATTTTTTGCACTTAGATAAACCTTTGCTATTAAGTTTAGTACTATTATCTTCTCTTGGGTTAGTTGTCCTTTATAGTGCCAGTAGTCAAAACTTTGATCTGATTATGCGCCAGATTATGCGCCTTTCAGCAGGATTTGTCATCATGTTAGGGCTTGCCCAAATTAATGTACAAAAGATTATACGTTGGGTGCCTTGGTTGTACTTGATTGGTATTATCTTGTTAGTATTGGTGCTTATTATTGGTGAATCAAGTAAAGGTTCGCAACGTTGGATTAATCTGGGTTTATTTCGTTTTCAGCCTTCTGAAGTGATGAAATTGGCTCTTCCTCTGATGGTGGCTTGGTATATTGCACATAAACCTGTACCACCCAGTTATGGACGTTTATTCTTGGCACTTATCATTATTATGATTCCTGTCGTTTTAGTAGCTAAAGAACCTGATTTGGGAACTTCGCTGTTGATTGCTTCATCAGGGTTGTTTGTGTTGCTGTTGTCGGGGATGAGTTGGCGTTTAATCTTTGGATTTGTCATAACAAGTATTTCGTTTCTGCCTGTGTTGTGGTATTTCATGCACGATTATCAACGTAGGCGGGTGTTGACACTTTTAAATCCAGAAACCGATCCTTTAGGGGCTGGGTATCATATTATTCAATCTAAGATTGCTATCGGTTCTGGTGGGTTTTATGGTAAGGGCTGGCTTAATGGTACTCAGTCGCAGTTGCAATTTTTGCCAGAGCGTACAACAGATTTTGTTTTTGCTGTCTATAGTGAAGAATTTGGTTTATTGGGTGTATTGGTTTTACTTTGTATTTATTTTTTTGTGTTAACTCGTGGCATGTATATTGCCATGAGAGCACAAGATACTTTTGCTCGCCTTTTAGCGGGTAGTTTGATATTGACTTTTTTTGTGTATATATTTGTTAATATAGGTATGGTGATAGGATTATTACCTGTTGTTGGATTGCCATTGCCACTGATTAGTTATGGGGGTACATCAATAGTGACTTTGATGGCTGGTTTTGGATTGATAATGGCAGTACATACCCATCGCCGTTTGTTGGAGCATTAAGTCATTTTTGAGTTTTTTTGTAACTACTCAGGGCAACCACAAGGGATTGCCCCTACATTAAGAATATTTTCGTCAGTATTAATAATAACTGATGTTACGCACTATGTTTCCAAGAGGTTTAAGAAATCCGATTTTTGAAAAAATCGGATTTCTAAGCTCGAATAGAATCGCTTTGCGTAACATCAATTAATAAAATAGGGAGTTCACTTGAGTGAATCAGATAGATAACAAGATGAAAATGATAAGTAGTAGAGTAAGTGTCTTTTTTAAAATACTCTTACTTAGTGGGCTATTACTTGGCAGTCTTAACACCCTGGCTGCCCAGGTAAGCCAAGAAGCGTTTATTGATAAGATGGTATCGCAGCATGGGTTTGATAGGTACCAGTTAATGAGTTTGCTTGAAAAAGCGAAGGTGAAAAAAAGCATTCTCAAGCTCATGTATTATCCGCCTAAGAAGAAACGCAAGCGGCGTTATAGAGGAAAGCCTTGGTATAAATATCGGCGAAATTTCCTTAGTTCCCAGAGTATTAATAGGGGTATTGATTTTTGGCGGCAAAATGCGAGTGCCCTTGAGCGGGCGCAAAGGACTTATGGTGTTCCTGCTGAAATCATTGTTGCCATTATTGGTGTGGAAACCAGATATGGGCGGATTATGGGCAATTTTAGGGTGATTGATGCTCTAAAAACGTTAGCTTTTCATTATCCTAGACGCGCTGACTTTTTCCAAGAGGAATTGGAACATTATTTACTGTTCACTTTGGAGGAAGGACGTGATCCGTTAAAACAAAAAGGTTCTTATGCTGGTGCAATGGGGCTTGGACAATTTATGCCGAGTAGTTACCGCCGTTATGCAGTCGATTTTGATGGCGATGGCGAACGTGATATTTGGACAAATACGACTGATGCAATTGGGAGTGTCGCCAATTATTTCCGCAGTTTTGGCTGGAAAACGGGGGAGCCTGTGATTAAAGCGACTCAAGTGCGTCCAAATGCGGTGGAAAGTTTGCTGACACAAAAGTTTAATACCAAATCAGAAAGGTTTAAACCACGCTATCCCCTCTGGCAACTCAAACAAAAGGGGGCGTTGTATCATGGTGATGAACCTAATGATATGTTAGGGCGGCTTATTGATTTGAGAACGGAAATTGGAACGGCTTATTGGTTGGGTTTCCAAAATTATTATGTGATTACTCGCTATAATAATAGTAAACATTATGCGATGGCAGTTTATCAATTGGCTCAGGAGATTGCGAATGGTTATGCAGAAAGTGATTAAATTTTCACTAATAATGACTTTAGTGTGTGGAATTGTAGGTTGTAGTGTTGCGCCAACAAGTCAGGATGAGGTGGATGTTCATCAGCAAGTCCCTTCGAGGTTTAAATTTTCTTCAGAAAAACTTAATCCTCGAACTCAATTTTCATCCGCCACTTCAGAGCAAAAGACTTCTGAGATGGCATTCCCACGTCGTGAAACGGTTGCGTCTCGCGATTATTCGTATCGGATGAAAAGAGAGGAGCCTTTAAGCCCTGCTTTTCGTAATTATGTTGAGCGAGGTTTTGCTGCTTGGTATGGGTTAGAGGATCATGGTGCTAAAACAGCCAGTGGTCAAGTTCATGATTTATATGCGATGACAGCCGCACATGCCAGTTTGCCTTTTAATACGCGGGTTCGCGTGAGAAATCTGAGAACAGGAAAAAGCATTGTTGTCACGATCAATGATCGCTTATACGATGAGAATGTCTTAATTAAATTGTCTTATTGGAAAGCGCGTTCTCTTGGATTGACTAAGCATCGTTCACAAAATGTGGAAGTTCGCGTGATCAGGTAACGGATAAGAAAACGGGGAACAGATGAAAAAATTCAGTTCGCTATTGTTAAGTTTGACTTTACTATATTCCTCTTATGTAGGAGCAAATTTATTAGTGCCTACGCCGCCACCCCTTGCAGCGCGTGCTTATATTATGCAGGACTTTTATAGTGGCAAGGTGTTAATGGAAAAAAATGCGGATGAGCCTGTTGAGCCTGCGAGTTTAACTAAGTTGATGACTGCTTATTTGGTATTTCATAAGCTGCGTACTGGCAAGATTAAACTGACTGATAAGGTTAAAATCAGTGTGAACGCGCAACATAAGAGTGAATATACGTCACGTATGTATCTTGAAGCAGGTACCGAAGTTTCTGTGGAACTTTTGCTCAAAGGGATGATTATCCAATCTGGTAATGATGCCAGTATTGCATTGGCTGAATTTATAGGGGGAAATGAGGAAGGCTTTGTGACTTTAATGAATGAATATGCACAACGCTTAGGTTTGAAAAACACGCATTATATGAACAGTACGGGTTTACCCGAAGAAAGGCATTATAGTAGTGCCCGTGATATTATTCATATCGCTTATGCTCTCATCTCTCATTTTCCAGAGTATTATCGTTTGTATAAAGTCCGTGAAATGACTTACAATAATATTACTCAAGAGAATCGCAATCCGTTACTGCGGCGTGATCCGACAGTAGATGGGATCAAAACGGGTCATACTAATGGGGCAGGCTATTGTCTAGCGGCTTCCGCTAAACGCGGTGAAATGCGTTTAATTTCGATTATAATGGGGGCGAAAAACGAAAAAGCAAGGGCGTTGACGAGTGAAAAAATGCTGAATTATGGATTCCGCTTTTTTGACACTCACCCTCTTTTTAAGGCACGCGAACCGATTGATCTCGAAAGGATATGGTACGGTGAAACGGCTCAATTACAACTTGGACTGGAAAAATCGTTATATGTGACTATACCTCAGAATCAATATGAGCAATTGAGTGCAACGCTGTATGTTGACAAATATATTATGGCTCCCATTGTTGCAGGGCATATCTATGGAAAACTAAAAATACGTTTGGGCAATCGGGTGATTTCAGAACGTCCCCTCATTGCGCTTTCTTCCATTAAAAAAGGCTTTTTGTGGAAGAGGTTTATAGATTCTATTTTGTTATTTTTTTATTAACTAACAATTCAATATGATCGTTTATCTCAATGGTGATTATTTGCCTCTTGAAGAGGCACGGGTGTCGGTATTAGATCGAGGTTTTATCTTCGGTGATGGTGTGTATGAAGTTATTCCGGCATACAATGGGCATCTTTTTAGACAAGAAGCACATTTACAACGTTTAGAAAACAGCTTAAAAAACATTAAGTTAGAAAATCCATTGAGCCGCGAACAGTGGATTGAGGCTTTAGAAAATGTAGTCGCTCATAATAATGGGGGCGATCAATCTATTTATTTGCAAGTGACACGAGGTTCTGCAAAGCGAAACCATAATTTTCCAGAAAACGTTGTGCAGACAGTGTTTATTATGAGTGAACCGATAAAACAACAGCCGCCTTCTTCTGGGGTAAAAGCAATCACTTGTGCTGATACGCGCTGGCAACGCTGTGATATTAAGTCAACTGCTTTATTAGCGAATATATTGCTACGTCGGCAGGCGGTTGAAGTCGGTGCGGCGGAGACGATTTTAATTCGTGAGGGTTATGTCATGGAAGGAGCCGCCAGTAATGTATTTGTCGTTGTTGACGGTGTCGCTATTACACCGCCTAAGAGTCAGTTTATTTTATCCGGCATTACTCGTGATTTAATTCTTGAGGCGATGCAAGCCGCTCAATTATCCTGTCGAGAGGCTAATATTCCCGAAGCTCAATTACGTGCAGCCGATGAAATTTGGGTCACCAGTTCTACTCGTGAAATTTTACCAGTCATTACGCTTGATGATAAGCCTGTTGGTAAAGAAGAGCCAGGGGCTGTTTGGTCAAAAGTATGGCATATTTATCAGGATTATAAACAAAAATTGCGTGTTTAAGAATTTTGGAGTCCAAACCTTCAGATTTGGATTGTTTAAATTTCAAACACTTCCAAACCTCGAATGGACTCCAAGACTTAGCGTCGAGCGGAAACAAATTCGTTTATTTCGCGAATTCGTTGTACTCGCTTATTAACTGATGTTACGCATTATGTTTCTAAGATGTTTAAGAAATCTTTGAAAAAATCGGATTTCTAAGCGGCGAAACGAGGTTTAAGAAATCCGATTTAAAAAAAAATCGGATTTCTAAGCGGCGAAA
>JAOZSV010000150.1 GCA_029939505.1 Thiotrichaceae bacterium
TAACAATGGAAAGCAAATTAAATCAATAACTTATAAAAAAATGTCCTGTACAAAGTAACTCTGCTTACAGAAAATTGTTTGCCGCTTTCTTTCCAAACTCTGGGGGGGGCTGATTGTGTTATCATGAGAATATAGAAAATGGTTGATATGATTAAGCATTATAGCTATAATAAGCAGCGTTAAAACTAAAGAAGTCTTACAAATTACTGGAATTTCGCTGCGACAACTGAGTAGATTATATTGGTTAAAAGTATCTTGTAAGATAACACATTAAAAAAAGGAACATAATTATGCATATTGAAGTTGGTGTTGTAGAAAGCGCAAAAATGGTTTTAAGTTATGGAACAGCTGTGGCGGCTTTTGGTTATCTAGCTAAGCAGGTTTGGGAAACCGTCAAAGATAAAGGTATGTTATCGCTTGTGGTACGCACTTTGGCGACGACGTTATTAGTATTGATCTTTTTTGAAGTCTTACCGCATCACCCTGTGGGAGTATCCGAAGTCCATTTGATTTTAGGCTCTACCCTCTTCTTGCTATTTGGACTGGCTCCAGCAGGTATTGGTTTAGCTGCCGGTTTATTGATTCAGGGACTCTTTTTCGCTCCTTTTGATTTGCCAAATTACGCAATCAATGTCACCACCTTATTAGTACCACTTTTTGCAATGGCTGTACTTGCTAAGAAAGTGATTCCAAATAATGTTGCTTACAAAGATTTAAGCTATGCACAAACGGTTAAATTATCTCTTGCTTATCAGGGTGGCATTATCTCTTGGGTTGCGTTCTGGGCTGTTTACGGACAAGGCTTTGGTGCTGAAAATTTGGCCTCTGTTGCTAGTTTTGCTGTTGCTTACTCAACTGTTGTATTACTTGAGCCAGTGGTTGATATTGCCGTGCTAGCAGGTGCAAAAACGCTAGATCAATTACAAAACAGTGACTTTGTGACTGCTCGTTTATATCACGCAGAAGCCTGAGATGACGGCACAAAAAACGGTAAAAATTGCCTTGGTTGCTATCACTAAGAGCGGTGCAACTAAGGCGACTATGATTGGTAAACAGCTCCCCGAAGCCGATATTTTCGTCATAGAGAAATTTGTCAATTTGGTAAGTGGTGTGCCTAATACTGTTACAGCAATTGCCCTACCTGCAAAAAATCATATCGGTTTTTTGTTTGAAACATATCATCAAATCATTTTTCTGGTTGCTTTAGGAGGAGTCGTGCGTTTAATTGCACCTTTCCTGAAGTCCAAGGAAACTGATCCTGGTGTGATCGTGGTGGATAATGCGGGAAAATTCGTGATTCCCGTATTATCTGGTCATCTCGGAGGTGCTAATGAATTTGCTATTAAACTGGCAGATATACTAGGTGCAACGCCAGTAGTGACCACAGCGACGGATGTGGGTAATACCATTGCTGTGGATATTATGGGTCGTCATTTGGGCTGGAAAACCGAATCCAGAGGCAAAAGTCTGACTCGCGTTGCAGCCATGATGGTAAATGAAGAGCAGATTGCTCTCGTGCAAGAATATGGTTCAAAAGATTGGTGGAATAAACCCATGCCCCTGCCTAATCACATTCATCTTTTTGATAAATTTGATGAGGTTAAACTCACTGCATTCGCAGCCGTATTATGGATAACAAATGAAACAATCCCTGAATCGGTATGGCTTGATTTAACCGAAAAATTAATTGTTTATCGTCCACCTTAGTTGGCATTATGAAAATTGTGATCGGTATTGGTTGTGATCGGGGGACACCTTTAAAAACCCTAGAAACCGCATTAGCTCAGGCTCTGGAACGTATTGATTGTGAATATGAGCAGATTGAATGCTTTGCGACAATTGATAAGAAGTCCGATGAAGACAGTATCAACAGTCTGGTTAAAAAACGACATAAAGAGATTATTTATTACCCAGCCACTGAATTGGCACAGGTTGAAGTTCCCAATCCATCAGCAGTTGTCATGAAATATGTCGGTACGCCTGCGGTATCAGAAGCGGCAGCTATTTTAGCGGCAAAGACAACTATGCAGGATTTGTTAGTGGAAAAGCTGAAATATCGGGGTGAAGATGGAAAAAATGCGACAATTTCTGTGGTCAGCATAACTAAAAATAAAGAAAAAGAATGAGTAAAGGAAAAATTATTCTCGTTGGTTTTGGTCCAGGTTCACCTGAATATATGACTTTCCGTGCCCGTGAAGCGATTGAGGAATCCGATGTTGTTATCGGCTATTCAAGCTATATCAAACTGGTGAAAGACTTGCTGGCTGATAAAAAAGTCATCCGCAAAGGTATGACAGAAGAAACTGATAGGGCCATAGAAGCCTATAATCACGCAAAAAAAGGATTAACCGTTGCCCTGATTTCTTCAGGTGATATTGGTGTGTATGGCATGGCTGGTCCTAGCTACGAGGTGCTTTTTCAGGCGGGATGGAAACCGGGTGATGATATTGAAGTAGAATTAGTTCCTGGCACCACCGCTTTATCCGCCTGTGCTGCACGGGTAGGTTCTCCACTGACCCATGATTTCTGCTCTATTTCCTTGTCTGATTTACTCACCCCTTGGCCTACCATAGCGCGTCGTCTAAATGCTGTTGCTGCTGCTGATTTTGTTATCGCTTTATATAATCCTAAAAGTGGTCATCGTTGTCAGCAAATCGTTGAAGCTCAGCGAATTTTCCTGAAGTATCGTTCTCCAGATACCCCTGTCGCCATTGTAAAATCGGCCTATCGTGAAGGTGAACAAATCAAGTTAGCGACGTTGGAAACGATGGCTGAATGCGACATTGGTATGCTAACCACAGTACTAATTGGCAATAGTAGCACCTTTATTAAAGAAGGCTTGATGGTGACACCTAGAGGTTATGCCAATAAATATGACTGCATTACTGGTCGCGTTAAAGAAGGCGAAAAAAGAGGTCGTTCATTATCTTTAGGTTTAGATGGCTGGAAAGCTAGTATTAAAGAAGCAGTGGAAACAGGTGAAAATATTGAAAAGCTTGCAAGTAATTTTGACCTTTCTGTTGAAGAAATATTCCTCGCTTTGACTTCAAGCACGGAGGAGTCGCAAGAGGTGGTTTATTCTGTGATTAAGCAGGATGTTAATGAGGGATTAGAGCGACTGAAGTTATTGATGACAGAAATAGGATTAATGAAATGTCGTATTGGCGAGGAAAGCAGCGGACAAACACGGCTACCGATTAATCCACAAGACATTGAAATCTCCCCCTCTCAGATTATCCTGAAAAAAGACTTAATAACGGCACATATTGATTGTGACACTATCGCTAATATTTGGTTCATTGAGCGAAATAATCACTTGCAATCACTTTGGTTGTTAGATATCCATGGTAGAGCTATGATGAGCTTTCATAAATGAACTACGCACTGATTGGAGGAACACAATCTGGTTGTGGCAAAACCTCAGTCACACTCGCCTTATTACAATTCCTCAACAAGCGGCAAAAATCTGTCCGCAGTTTCAAAACGGGTCCCGATTTTCTTGATCCGATGTGGCATAAAGCCATTACCCACAAAACCAGCTATAACCTTGATACGAATATGATGGCTATTGAGCAAATCCAACAAATTCTTGCCAAACATCAGGATGTTGAATTTTGCATTATTGAAGGAGTGATGGGATTGTTTGATGGTCATAGTGGTGTTGGTGGCAAAGGCTCTGCCGCACATCTGGCAAAAGTCTTGGATGTACCCGTGTGGCTAGTGGTAAATGCTAAAGGCATGAGTGGCTCTATTGTGCCTTTGGTAAAAGGTTTTGTGCGGGAAGCAGAGGATATTGGCTTTCGGATTAGCGGCATTATTGCTAATCGTTTGGGTAGCGAGAATCATGCTAGGATTATTCGGGAATTACTGTTAGAACATCAATTGCCACCACTGATTGCTTGGATGGAAAAAAATGCACCACTCCTGTCTGAACGTCATTTAGGTTTACAAATGCCAGAAGAACATAGTGTGCCTGATTTTAGCAAAGCCTTTCATGCGGAACTTGATTTATTCAAATCCAGTTCTGATCGTTTAGGATTCACATCAGAACCTCAAATCAATGAAAGCAAATTGAACGATTTGCAGGGAAAAACCATTGCCGTTGCGAGGGACTCTGCCTGTTGCTTTATCTATCCAAGCAATCTGGACTGGTTACAGGCTCAAGCAGCAAAAATTCGCTTTTTCTCCCCAATCGCAGGCGATGCAGTCCCTGACAATACCGATGCTATCTGGCTGCCAGGTGGTTATCCAGAATTACACGCACAAGCACTAAGTCAATCAGCCACATGGGCATCGCTGGCAAAGCATATTGAACTGGGAACTCCCACATTAGCAGAATGTGGCGGCATGATGCTATTGGCAGAAAGCCTCATTGATCATCAGGGCACTTCTTGGAATATGGCTGGCATTCTCCCAATTGCATGTCGTATGCAAGACGGACTTGCCGCTCTGGGTTATCGTCAAGATGAAAAGAGCGGCATGAAAGGTCATGAATATCACCACTCCAAGCGTGAAGATCATCAAATCTTGCCTAAAGCCTATCGCTTAAAACGCGGAGATGAAGGCTTGCTATTTAATAACTGCCGTGCCTCTTATATTCATTGGTATTTTGAATCTGCCCCTGATGTTGCTGCACAATTATTTTTAAGTAAAACCCCATGACAAGAAAAATATGGTTTGTTGGTGCTGGTCCGGGTGATCCGGAACTCCTCACTGTAAAGGCACGCTCATTAATTGAGAAAGCGGATGCGATACTATTTGCTGGTTCGCTGGTGCCATTGGCTTTAACCCAATGGAGTAAAGAAGGTTGTGTCATCCATGATTCCAAAGGTATGGCGCTGGAGGAAATGACAAATTGGTTGATTGAGCAAGCTCAGCCTTATAAAACGGTGATTCGCTTACAAACTGGCGATCCTTCTTTATACGGTGCATTAATTGAAATGGTGCAACCTATTGATAAAGCGGGTATTGAAGTGGAAGTCGTCCCTGGTATTTCATCGGCAATGGCTTCGGCTGCCGCTGCGGTTGAGAGTCTGACACTACCTGAAGTAACGCAAACTGTGATTATTACGCGCGTTGCTGGACGAACTCCTATGCCTGAGGGTGAGTCGTTACAAGAGCTGGCGGCACATCATTCTACACTGTGTTTGTTTTTATCAATTACATTGCTGCATAAAGTCTGCAAGGAGTTGATTGAATGTGGCTGGTTAGAAGATGCACCAGTTGTTGTGGTGCAAAAAGCGAGTTGGGGAGATGCTGAAAAAATCGTTCGCGGTACATTACGCACCATTAAAAAACAATGCCAGGCAGAGAAGATTTCCTCACAAGCGATGATTATCGTTAGCCCTACGCTTGGTGCGCGGCATTGGGATTCTTTGAAAAAATCTAAACTTTATGATGAGCATTTTAGCCATTCTTTTAGAAAAGCCAGAAAAGAGTAAAGTAAGAGAGCCTCTTGCAAAACTCTCCAAAGATTTTTTAGTTTATCACTGATGTGACGCAGGGTGCTTCTAAATTCCACCGATTTCATCGGTGGCTATTCATGTTTAACCCCTTCTGGGTTGAAACTAACCCCAACGGGGTGAAATGTGAATAGCCACCGATGAAATCGGTGGAATAAAGAAGTTCTTGCAAAATTCTGAACACACGAGGTTTAAGAAATCAGATTTTTTTCAAAAATCGGATTTCTAAGCTCGAAACTCGAAAAAGCGAGTTTTGCAGAGGCTCAAGAGAAAAATAAAAAATAAATAATGAAAGATGATTGTATTTTATTAATTGGACACGGTTCGCGTGATCCTGAAGGTAATCCGCAAATTGAACTGTTTGTTGAGCAATGGCGTAAAAGCCAACCAGATTGGCAGATTGAATTGTGCTTTATCGAATTTGCTGATGTGGAAATTGAACAAGGTTTGGACAATGCCGCTGCTAAAGGTAAGCGGGTGATTGTTGTTCCGCTGGTGTTAAATGCGGCTGGTCATGTGCGTGCTGAAATTCCTCATCATATTGAACATGCTAAAGCTCGTCATATAGATACGACCTTTGTTTATACGCCACCGATTACTGCTGGTGAGCCCGTTTTTTCTATTCTTAAAAACAATTTGCGAAATGCGCTTGCAGAATTACATTTCCCTGCTCCCAGTAATACTGGTGTAATCGTGCTGGGACGTGGTTCTTCTGACTGCAAAGCGAATGGGGAAATTAGTAAAATAGCTCGCTGGTTATTTGAAGAAAGTGAGCATGAACTGGTGGATATTGCGTTTACAGGAGTGACAACTCCTCGTCTGGAAACCAGTGTACAACGTCAGGTCATTTGGGGCATGAAGCAGATTGTTATTTTGCCGCTGTATTTATTCAATGGCACATTAATCAAACGTATTGAGCAGCAAATTCAACGCTTAAAACAACAATATCCAGAGATCGCATTTGCCAATTCCAGCTACTTTGGCTTTGATAACGAAATTAAAGCGGTGCTTAATGAACGAGTTGATGCGGTATTGAATCATCGGCAAGGTGGCGAATTTCTGGATATTTCTCCTGATGCTCATCACCATCATAACCATCAACACCACTGAGATTTTGCAATTGAATATTATTACGGAACAATTAACCGAAATCGGTAGAAAAATCGAACAGAGCTCTTTTGACATTGTTACTCAGGAAGCGGGAGAGCATAATTACAGCGAACCGCAGTGGCAGCTTGTCCGCCGTATGATTCACGCGACGGCTGATTTTGAATTTAATGGCCTTACTGAGTTTCACCCTCTGGCGATTGAAGCTGGTATTAAGGCAATTAGCAATGCTTGTCCGATAACAGTGGATGTTGAAATGATTAGCGTAGGCTTATCCAAACCGCGTTTGCAACACTTTGGGGTGACTACTCATCAGTTTATATCTGATGCTGATGTGATAAAAAAAGCGAAAGCGGAAAATACTACCCGTGCAGTTCAGGCTATGCGAAAAGCTCATAGTAAGGGACTGCTTGATGGGGGTATTATTGGCGTGGGCAATGCGCCGACCGCTCTTTTAGAGGTAAAACGCTTGATTGTTGAAGAAGGCGTTAAACCTGCAATTGTTATTGGTATGCCAGTCGGTTTTGTTTCTGCAAAAGAGTCTAAGGATGATCTGGCATTAATTGAGGAGATTCCTTGGATTATTACACGCGGTCGCAAAGGAGGGACAACTTTGGTGGTGTCTGCAATACACGCCTTACTTGCACTGGCAGAGTAAATTCATGCCTAAACGCAAAAAAAGAGGAAATCGCAAGGGATTTTCGACGGGTGCTAATGCGGCAGCGGCTGCTTTAGCGGCAACAGAGGGTCTGGTTACGGGGAAAATCCCACAATGGGTAGATTGCGTATTGCCTGAAAATAATGTTGTGCAATTTGAGGTTGTTGAGTCATATATTGAACAAAGACATGTTTTTGCAATGGTTATTAAGGACGCTGGAGATGACCCCGATGTCACAAACAAGGCAAAGATAACCGCTGATGTACGCATATTGCCAAATCAGCCTAGAAAGGTTGTATTAAAAGGTGGCAAGGGTGTCGGCATTATCACACAGGAGGGATTGGGGTTAGAAGTGGGTAGTGCCGCCATCAATCCAAAACCCAGAGAATATATTGAACAAAATGTGCGACTGGCGGCGGGAGAGTTACTAGATAAAGTTGGTCTGGAAGTGACAATTTCAGTCCCTGAAGGTGAAAAACTCGCCAAGCGAACGCTAAATAGTCGGCTTGGTATTTTGAATGGCATTTCCATTCTTGGCACGACTGGAATTGTTCACCCTTGGTCAACAGCCGCTTTTCGTGCGAGCGTCGTACAAGGTATAGAAGTGACTGCACGACAAGGACATGATACGGTTGTATTAACCACTGGAGGGCGTACTGAAAAATTTGTCATGCGTGAACTACCAGACTTGCCACAAAGCTGTTTTGTACAAATGGGCGACTTTTTACGTTATGCGCTAGACACCGTTGTCGAACAGAAAATTAATAATGTGATTATTGGTGGCCTGGTTGGAAAGCTGACCAAAATTGCTCAGGGTGAAACCATTACCCATGCTGGACGCAATCCCGTTAATATGGAACTAGTCGCCAGTCTTGCTAAAGAAGCAGGCGCACCGATGGATATTATTGAAACAATCAGACAGGCTCAAACCGCTCGTTTTGCCAGTGAACAAATGGAACGATTAAATATTAATAAGGAATTTTATAAGGCACTCGCAGCAAAAGTGATTAGTACTCTAATTGAGCGATACCCTAAGCAGTTTAATTTGAGAATCCTGATTTGTGATTTTGAAGGTAATAAAATGACTGAAGCCTATAGGATGATAGAGGAGCAAGCGTAATGAGGCAGATAACCACCGAAAATAATGTAGGCATCGTCTCTACACAAAATACCAAATGTCATATTATCGGGATTCTTGAGGATGGACTGCAAAGCCTTAGCCAGCAGGCGATTGATTACCTGAAAACGGCTGATTTGCTTATTGGTAGTCCGCGTTTTATGGATGCGATTCAGGATTTGCTAAAAGATGAGGTGAAAAAACAGGATTTTAGCGGCAAGATAATGCAAGTCCCGAATTGGGTGCAAACTGCTATTGAGCAAAATAAACAAGTCGTTGTTCTGGCAACCGGTGATCCGCTTTGTCATGGCATTGGCTCTTTTCTGGTGAAAAAACTGGGCAGTGAAAGTTGTCATTTACTCCCTAATCTGACCCTGTTTCAGGTGGCTTTTTCTCGTTTGGGGCTGGCATGGCAGGGTGTGAAAATCAGTTCTATTCATGGCAAGGATACTGGTGAATGGTCAATAAATGCCCCTTTTGAGCATGGTATGCGTGATCTGCTTGAAGACTGTCGGACTAATGAGATAATCGCTTGCTATACCAGTCCTAAAAATTCACCTGCACGTATTGCTCAGATGTTAAGCTGTGAGAAAATGCCGGATCAATTCGAGATGTTGATTGCATCCCGTTTGACAAAATCTGATGAGCAATTAACAGCATGGTTAAGCGTAGATGAGGTTATAAAACAGTCTTACCCTAATCCGAATTTGGTCATTTTAAAAAGAATAAAACCTATAAAAAACAATGTGTTAATTGGTGTAGCGGATGCTGATTACATGCAACGCAAGCCTGATCAAGGTCTGATTACCAAACAGGAAATACGTGCGGTTTCGCTTGCTAAATTGCAGCTGAGGCATAATAGTATAGTCTGGGATATTGGGGCTGGATCTGGCTCAATCGGTTTAGAAGCAGCCCATCTTTGCCCAAAGGGACGTGTTTATGCGATTGAAAAAAATACGGCTGATTTTGAAATAATTCTGCAAAATCTGGCTCTGTTCTCATTAAGCAATTACCACGTTGAGCAAGGCAAAGCCCCTGATGGATTAGATGCTTGGGAAAATGCTGATGCGATTTTTATTGGTGGCTCAGGAGGTCATCTGACTGGTTTAATTGAGTTATGTTTATCACGACTCAATATTGGTGGAACGCTGGTGATGAATTTTGTGACGATTGAAAACCTAAATGTTGCTATTGAAACTTTAAAACAGTTCAAAAAGGTTGAGTGGCACTTTATCCATCTGCAAATTTCACGCAGTAAACCAATACTTAATATGCAACGTTTAGAAGCAGAAAACCCAGTATTTATTATTAGCGCATCATTCATCAAGGACAATAATAATGGCTAAATGTGGACGTTTAATAGGGGTATCATTAGGTCCAGGTGATCCAGATTTAATCACCATCAAGGCATATAAAGCCCTGAAAAGCGAAGCAATATGGAGCTATCCGATTCGCAAAAAAGGGGCAGAAAGTTTTGCCTTGCAAATCGCCCTGAATGCGGGTTTTCAACTACCTAAGACGAATATACCGCTGATATTTCCGATGACCCATGATCCTGAAAAATTAGCCAGTTATTGGCATAAAGCGGCAGAAGCGGTGCTAGTGCCATTATCGGCTGGCTTGGACGTGGTTTTTCTGGTAGAGGGTGATGCTTCAACCTATTCAACTTTTGGGCATCTGGTACGCACGGTGCTGGAAAAAGAACCTCGCATCAAAACAGAAACCATTGCTGGAGTTTCCTCCTTTAACGCCGCCGCGGCTATTTCAGGAGAAATGCTAGTAGAAGTGGAAGAGACGATGGCAATAGTACCTGCTGGTTATGGCGTAAAATTGCTTGAAAAGCTGATGGTTGATTTTGATACTCTAGTATTACTCAAGGTAAAACCGCTGTTAGATGAGATTATCGAACTGGCTGAAAAGTACGACATGGTTTCACAATGCCGTTTTATAGAAAAAGCAGGAACTAATGAAGAAATAGTGGTTAAAGATATTAGGACTTTGAAGGGTAAAACCGTGAATTATTTATCACTGATTATTATTCATAATCCGCATAAACCGCGTGTGGAAATCATGCGTGGGTGTCAGAAAAAATAACACATTAAAGCTGGCTGTGTTACGGTTCGATATTGATAAAAAGGACGAGAATAATTGGGGGGGCAGAGTAATATTCATTGTTGCCATAAATTACTCTGTACAGGACAAAAAATCAAATATTTTAATGTAGGGTGGGTAGAGCGATAGCGAAACCCACCAAAAATGTGGGTTTCCACTAATTGAATATTAACAAAAAACTTAAAAAATGCCTTTAAACTAAAAGGGCAGAAGGAGAAGTCATATATGTTGTTAGCTGAATTAGAACACAAACTCATAAAACCGCTCCCCAATTCGGACAAATTACAACTTATTGCAGACATTACAAAGATGCTGCAACAGGAAGAAGAACACCCGGAAAAATATTTTGAGAGAGGAGACGAGTATCCGGTTATGACGAAAATTGCCTCGGATGACAGTCCTTATAAAGTGGCCTATCAACTCCAGCAGCTTTGGGAGGAGCATAATAAGGTATGAAATATCAGTATACACGCTCTCCAGCATTTCCTCACCTGCGTGGTGGATTGCCTCTTATAGAAATTGCTCTTTATCACAGAGAGTATGAAATTACCATTCCCGCTCTGGTGGATTCCGGTGCGGCAATGTCTGTTTTGCCTTATGATACAGGGTTGGAACTGGGATTTGCATGGGAGGAACAGACCGTTCCTGTTGATGTCGGGGGAGTTCTGAAAGACACTCCCGCGTATGGGGTGTTGGTACGAGGACAGATTTCTCATCTTCCTCCGGTGGAATTGGTGTTTGCGTGGGTACATCGTACAAGTGATGAGATACGAACAATCTTAGGTCAGATGAATTTCTTTCAGCACTACAGAATTACATTTGAAGCATATAATAGTCTATTTGAAATCACCACACGTAAAATGAGTTGAATAAAGAAAAACGAGGCATTGCCATCTTTAAAGAATTTTAAGCCAGGTGGGTAAGCGAAGTGTGTTTTGGGTACAACGGCAATACGATATTGATGATTAACTGATGTTACGCAGGGTGCTTCTAAATTCCACCGATGAAATCGGTGGAATTTGGTGAAATTTGGAAGCACCTTGCGTAACATCAGTGATTAATAGAATGCCACTGCACACAACGTTTGCCCCACCTACATGGCTAATAATTCTGATAAATACCAATTTTTTTAGGAGTGTAGGGTCAATGCCATTAAGTTAAGCCTGGAGTCCAAACCTTTATATTTTGAAGTGTTTGATTCTAAACGATATAATCAAAGTCTGAAGGATTCGAGGTTTGAGTTTTTTTTTCAAAAAAACTCAAGTCGAGGCTAACGTTTTTTTAAAGAAAAAACGTTAGCCTCGACTCGAAAACTTAATGGCAGTGACCCTACATTTACTAAATTCACAAGGGCTTAATCATCTACAACAATTACTTGAAGAACGACGGTTATTGTAAATCTCTGTACAGAACAACTTTTTATAAGTCATTGATGTTATTAAATAACATGTTTTTATATGCAAAATCAATAACTTATAAATAAGTTATCCTGTACAGAGGCATTGAATAACAATATGAATTAAGGAGACTTCAAAATGACTTGGAAAGACATTCGTCGCAATTTTCCTCATCAATGGCTGTTACTTGAAGCACTTGACGCTTATTCTGAACAGGGTAAACGGACTGTGAAACAACTTGCGGTTATCAGTACATTTCATGATTCAATTGTGGCTATGAAAGCGTATGCGAAATTACACCATGAAGCACCCGTGCGTGAACTCTATGTTTTTCATACGGATCGTGAGCAATTGGATATTCATGAACGTCGTTGGCTAGGCATTCGAGGACAGCAATGAAAATTAGAATGCACAATGGTTTACCATATTGTCAAGCATCATTAATCCATCAAAATCAACAGAAAACCTTTAATAATATTCTGCTTGATACCGGTTCAGCCAGTACACTCTTCGCCGCCGATGAAGTTTTGGCAATTGGCTTACAATTTGAATATCAAGATGTGGTACGTCGAATTTGTGGCGTTGGCGGTAGCGAATTTGTGTTCGCCAAACATGTTGATTGCTTAATTTTAGGCTCCTTTGAACTCATTGATTTTGAAATTGAAATTGGCACAATGGACTACGGTTTTGCAATAGACGGTATTATCGGTATCAACTTTTTGCGTCAAGTCGGTGCTTGTATTGATTTAGCTAAACTAGAGATTTCTTAAATGGCACTGTTTATGAAAATTCGAGCATCTAAAAATACATTATAACTGATGTTACGCACTATGTTTCCAAAATGTTTAAGAAATCCGATTTTTGAAAAAAAATCGGATTTCTAAGCGGCGAAACGAT
>JAOZSV010000151.1 GCA_029939505.1 Thiotrichaceae bacterium
GATTTCTAAGAATTTCTGGTCAAGGCGAATAAAGAAATCCGATTTTTGAAAAAAAAATCGGATTTCTAAGTTCGAAGAAACACACGATGTTTAAGAAATCTTTGAAAGAAATCGGATTTCTAAGCGGCGAAACGATGTTTAAGAAATCCGATTTTTGAAAAAAAAATCGGATTTCTAAGCTCGAAGAAACACACGATGTTTAAGAAATCTTTGAAAGAAATCGGATTTCTAAACTCGAATAGAATCGCTTTGCGTAACATCAGTTATTTAATTTTCATTCCTAACTCTTAATTCGCATTAAATGCGAGATCAACTTAGGGCATACACGTTGCCAAGGGCATCGCTAGTCCTTCTGGATCATCATAAGGCATAGCAATATCCCGATTTGCCACCATTTTACAGCTATTCACGTCGAAGGCATGTAACCTCATTGCCTGATTTTTATGTGAGCCTAGCAGTAAAACGCCTTCTGGCAAAATAGAGGTTGGCAAGACTTCTAATGCTTCCGTTTTCTGAGGCAAATTGTCACACAGTTTGGCGACAGTCTTATCCGCAGGATCATAACGCCACAGTTCTTTACCAACAGAGCCATATAACAGATTACTGGAAAGATTCCAAGTCAAATCGGCTAATTTTGCCCCAGAGTTAAATACCAACGTGCCTTCACCCGTTTCCGTATCCAGTTGAATAAGCCCAGCGTCTTTCGCCCAAGCCCATAAAATCCCTTCTAAATCAAAGGCTAAACCACCGATTTCCTTAAAGCCAGTACTGCCCACTGACATCAGTTCACCTGTTTGACCATCCAGTTTGTAAAGATGCCCTTTTGGATGTCCAAAGCTATCGTTACCAGAGGCAACATAGATCATCTGAGTTTCTGGGTGAATATCCATCGCTTCAATATCGCATTCTTTGCACTTTTCGCCAAGTGGTTTGATTTCACCCGTATCAGGATTGATCGTAAAGAAAATGCTATCATTGAGTCCTTGATCTTGTACACCATAGAGCAGGTGACAAGCAGCAGGGAAGATCGACAAGGATTTGACTTCCACCCTTATTTCATCATGCCCACTTCTTTCACCATTAATATCAATGTCTTCTATCGTATAATAATAGGTGACACTGGGTGCGGCACTGTCATCTTCAAAGGTATAAGAGGCACTCTTTTGAGTATCGCCTTTGGCTGGAATCAGCGACTCATTTAGCTGAGTCAGATTGATAAGTTCGCCAGCCTCATTTTTTTCAGCACGCCACAAGTTAAAGCCTGTGTTTTTGACTTCAACCAGGGTTGCCCATTCTAAACTAACATTTCCACTAGAGACAGAAGCCGTTGAATAGTCAAGCAAAACAAAAGGGGATGTTTCGCAATTGGCGGGCATTGGAATGGGACGACGAATTGTCTTACTTCTCCATTTAACACGGCGTGGTTCCGCGCCTTTATTCGCCCAAACAGCAACGGCAGTTGCGCCATTTTCTACTTTACCCGCAATATCCGCGACTTTATTGGCAAATTGAGCAACTTTATCCGAAAAAGCGGCTACTCCGTCTGCGAAAGCAGCGATAGCGCATAGGAATTTACAGGCAAAGGGCATAAATGGCACTAAAAATCTTGCCACCGCCGCAACTCCTTTCGCCACTTTCGCCACATAAGGCATCACCTTCGCCACAAATTTGGCAACTTTACCCACAAAACGAGCAACCTTGGCGACAAAACCAGCGATTTTGCCGATGATTCTCTTGAAGCCTTTCCACAAATTTTTAAAAAAACGACCTAAAGACCATCGTGTTCCTGAAGGTTCAACCGCTAAACAAGAGCCGCTCTCATTGTCTATCAGCATGTAGTTGCCATCTTCAAAAACGGTCAATACCACTTCTGGCGCATCGGTATCTATAACTGTATAGTTACCGTCTGTATCAAGCGTGACTTCTATAGTAGGATCTTCAGCATCAATAAAGGTATAGCTCCCATCAGAGTGAGCAATAGTCTCTAAGCCAGGCAGTGCGTTATCCCTGACGATGTAACTCCCATCGCCATTCACTGTGGCAGCCATGCCAGGAAATGCTTCATCCGTGACAATCGTATCACCTTCGCTGTCGAGACTGGCTACCATACCCGGAGAGGCTTCATCCGTGACAGTAGAGCTACCATCGGCGTTCACGGCAAACGCCATGCCAGGCTCATCTGTATCCGTCACAGTGTAACTACTATCCGCCCCAAGCGTTGTCACCATTGTCGGAAACTCAGCCGTTTTTAGAGTGTAACTCCCATCACGGTTAGAAGTGACTTCCAGAGAAGACGCTTCACCCGTATCGCTGATGTTTTTGCCCGTAACAATCGTGAAACTATCTTGACTGTCACGAAATCCCAATCTCGTTTGATTGGGTTGGACTAAGATATTGCTGGTACTATTAGTACCCTCATACTTTTCACCCTTTCGAGTGACTTTCATCTCAGTAGAAGTGGTCGCCGTTTTATCAGGGCTAATCTGCATTGTCAATTCACGATCTTTGACTGTGACGCTATCATCTGGATTGACAGTGATTCCACCCTGATCACCAAAGAGACCAAAATCGACTGTCCTGGTTTGATCAGGACTCGTTAATGTCACCCAGTTATGCACAAGCTGTCCTTCCCCTCTAACTGGCGTGGTTTGTTTCATGCCCGCAGGAATGTCAATCCACATCCGAAAAGTACCCGTGTTATGACCGAATGACCAATAATTACCATTAGCGTCAGTCTGGACAGTAAAATATCCACCTTGACCCGCTTTTTCTAACGCCTCATCCACAATATAGACGATAGCATTGGGGCGTACCAGTTCCCCTGTATCCCAGACAGTATTATTGTTCTCGTCCAAAAATACCGAGCCCTGAATAGTGGTTGCGTGTGCTACGGACAAACAACTGAGTAGCAACAGCCCTATTAGCGAAATCGGGTTGATGAAATGTCCCCTTCGCTTATGATGAAACATATAAGTCATCAATTTTTCTCCTAAAAAAAGTGTGGTTAAAGGGTTATTCTATAATAACCTATTGATTTACGACGGAAAATATATCAACTAAGTCATATTAATCACCTCCTATTGTAATAGTCGCAAAAAGCATTCCCAACTGTTGGGTTCGATAAATAAGTACTGAAGCACAATCGGATATTATGGATTCCATGAACCTATCCGGCCCTATTCAAAAAATGTTGAACATAATTTTGGTTTTTGAAAATCGGTTTAAGAAATCCGATTTTTTGAAAAAATCGGATTTCTAAGCTCAAAAAAGAATAGTGGGATAGGTTCATTCAAGGCTAAAGTTTTTCTTCAAAAAATTTTAGCCTCGAATGCTTTAGCTTTTGTAGCGAGTAGCCATTTAGTCACAGCCAAAGCTGAAGATTTGGACTCCAAAAAGTCTTAAAACTTATGCTTCAGTACTTAAAAATACTTGACGAATTGCTGAACCTACGCTTGCGGCTTTCAGGGTGAACACATCACACCAAAAAACCGCGTGGAGTATCATCACTCTGTGGTAGCTGATACGATGCGATCCAAATGGTACGCACTTTGACCATTATTATCAACTTCTTCCAAGGCATAGTAGTAAGTCGTATTAGGACCGACAGCTTCATCTCTATGACTATAATCAATAGAATTGTAGCTTTCGCCTTGAGCCGGTATCAGATTACCGATTGTAATCTGGGTTAGATTGATATACGCTCCAAATTGATCCACTTCAGCTCGCCACAGGTGAAAACCAGCACTATTTATTTCAGCACCTGTTGTCCATTTTAAGGTGATAAAACCATTCTCAGTAGTGGCGGTAAAGTCATCTAAACGAACTGCCAACTTGGCATCTCTTTTCTTAACAATTTCAACGACTTCCGTGATACCATCATTGAGAGCAGTTGACATCACCTCTTCAATTTCTGCCGCTGGTGTTTCACCTTTGGGCAACCATTGGAAGGTGCCGTCAGTTTCATCAGCGATGTTTTTGTAAAGGGCTTTATCCGCTTCTTCATTGCCACAAGTTCCCGTCAAGATGACATGTGCTTTGACTTCTTTTTCTTGAGCTTGTGTAATCGCGTTGATTGCCGCCAGATGGGGAGGAGACGCTGTGACGACGAACACTTGACCGTTGGGACTGATATGGGATAACGCAGATTCTAATGCCGCAACTGATGCATTAGGGCAATCACCGCCATCAGCCGGTCTCAAACTACGAATCCGTCCAATCACTTCTCTTATATCTGTCGTGACAATGCGGGATTTCACATCGTCTGTAAAGGTGATTAACTCAACGGTGAGCGTTTCTTTATCGTCAAGGTTCGCAGCAAGGAATTCTTCCAGTATGTTAGAAACAGTGAGAATATCCCCAGCCATGATGTCCGTGTTCTCAATCACAATGGTAATATCAGCATTATCATCGTCATCGGAACGCGGTGTAATGAGTTCTTCTTCTATCACGCCGACGCGAATTTCTGCCTCGACTTCCATTTCTGGATCGCCTTGCGATTGTGCAGTAATGGTAATGAAAGTCTCTTCGCCGCGAGTGGCTGGCAAGGTAACATTCATTTCCAATTCACTGCGCCGTTGGCTGTTAACCGTTACCGTTTCAGGTAAACCGTCCATTTCCCACCCAGCCGTATCTGTCACTGTGATGGTGTAAACATCATCTTCAGGCGCGACATTGAGTAAGGTCAACTTAACAGACACGATGGTATTGGGTTCATCAACAACGTGTTCCTTATAAGAAAAGCCCGCCGCATAAGTCGGCTTGCTGGATGCAATAGTGATTTCCGTTGCTTCTGAGATGGCGAACAAAGCCACTTCAGCTTCTTCGGGTGTTAGGGTGTTTCCATCTTGGCGGATTTCGTCGGCGAAAACTTCAATATTGGGCGTTTTAAAGACTTTGCCCCTGTTAGCAGGTGGTAATTCCACTATACCCCCTTTACCCACTTTGATAATGAGTATTCCTTCTGGCGTAATCGCACCTGGGGTGAGTTCACTCAAATCAATCATTGCCCCTTCGCCACCGAAAATCTCAAGATAGTCAACATCTTCAAAGCGTGTTGTAGCAGTAGCTTTCAGCAAGGTTGGGTCCCAAAATATGAAACGGTAATCACCACGTGCTGGCAAGATTTTACAAAGAATTCTACAAAAGAAACTACTGAGAAAGCCTCTGCCACAATTGTAACGACAATGTGGCTTGATAACAGTCTTGACACCAGGGCAAACTGCCGCTTTACCTGCCATTGTACCCACATTGAGGAACACACTACCGCCCATGCCAGGAACAACAGATTCGGTGGAACGACCATCGGCATCTCCTCCACAACCACCGATGACTTCTCCGGCAATCGTCGAGTCATTAAGATTCATCGCCATGACGCGCACAGAACCACCATGTCCACCTTGCATATTGCCAACCACAAAGTATGAGGTATCACGAACACCATCAGCTGTGCCGCCTTTGCCTCCAATAATCTTGCCATTATTGATCATAATGGAAGGATAAATTTCTATCCAGCCACCATCACCCGCCTTGCCATTCACCCCCGAACCATGAGCATAGTAGGCGTAGAGAATATCATCACCGCCACGTCCATTCGCGAGAATTTCGCCGTCATTAACGAATTTATAGACAAAGAATTTGATGCTACTCCCAGAACTGGCATGTTTGTAATCACCCCCGAAGATAGCACCATTAACACCAAATGCACTCTGAATCTTACCCCTATTGTGGATACTCGCCGCATTCATATTGAGCCACGAAGAAGGTAAATTCAATGAGTTAAAGGCACTTTGTAGTACGCCATTTTGGGCAATACAAAGCCCCTTGACTTGCAATTGAGTCGTCACGGAGGAAATTGAACTGGGTAAAATAACGGTATGTCCCCCTTGAATCATGACCCAATCCGTTCTACCAGGCACAGTACCCGTATCCCAGGTGCTTGGATTATCCCACATCCCCCACGCGGCTTTTGAACGTACTTTCGCAACACCCGCCGCACAAGGATCAGTATCAATACCTCTGACATTGACAATCAGCGTATCTAAACCTGTATTGCCATTTCTGTCAGTGATTTCCAAAGTCAATGTGTATTCACCAGGTTCTGTGAAGGTATGATTGACTTTGAGGGGACGTGTGGTACGCCATGTTCTCCCAACGGAGGTATTACCATCGCCGAATTTCCAAGTATAATTATAGCGAGGCTTGCCATCAGGATCGCTGAATGTACCACTAAAGTTAGCCAATTCACCCACGTCTAACGCAATATCGTTTCCGACATCGACGATGGGCGGTGCTTCAACAGTTACTGTGATTGTCGTGCTGGCAGTATCACCACGGGTATCTGTCACTTTAAAAGTGGCTGTGTAGGTACCACGCTGAGTATAAGTATAGGCGGTACTTGAGGAGTAAGTATTGAGCGGGAGCAATTTGCTTGCCTTGTTGCCATCGCCAAAATCCCATTCGACAAAATGTCGATCACCCGCATCAGCATCAGTAAAATCACGCAGAAAGGTAAAGCTATTACCGAGCGTGATCTTGACATTGTTATCGCCTGCGGCGATGACTGGGAGATTGTTGGCAGGTGCCTGACCATCGAAAAGCCCAAAATCTATCGTGATCGTATCAGTATTATTGGCAACATTGAAGTCATGAAAGGCGATGCCCTCACCTCTGGTTGGCGCAGTTTGCCGCCATCCTTGACCCATGCCACTCCAGATGGTAAAGCTACCTGTATCATGGACAGGGAACGAATAATTGCCATTCGCGTCGGTTTCAGTGCTATAAAAGCCACCTTGACCAGAATTCGCCTTGGTATTATCCCTAAGAAATATAGTGGTTATAGGCGTTGTCAGCGGCAGTTCCCATGTATCCTTGGTGGCATTATCGTTCCAATCCATAAAGACGGAACCTTCAATTGAAGCTTGTTTTTCAACTTGTTTCCATACAAAAGTATCGGTTATTGCGTTTACATTGACAGTATAAGTAGCCCCTTCTAAGCCTTCCATATCCAATAAAACGGTTTTATTAAAATATTGAAAAGCATGAAAACATACACCTCTTGTTCTTTCAGCAGTTATGTCTATATCAAATGTGTTTCCATTTCTTTCTGTATTAATAGGATGAAAAACCCAACCACACCTACTATTAAAATAACCCTTAGCAACAACTTGAACTTGAGTTGGAGAAATTTTCGTAATTTCAATGGACTTTACAGGAGCACCTTGCACCGAAGAAAACAGTCCTAACAATAACAAGGAGCAAAAGAATTGCCTCCCGTATTGCTTAATAGTCAAATAAAATAAATACATAATTTACCCCTTTAATAATGAGTTATCCTGGAGTCCATTCCAGGCTTACAGTTTTTTAAAGAAAAAACTGTAAGCCTGGAATTCTAAATACCCGAAAATTTATGCTTCAGCACTTATAAGGCATCACTCTGTGCTAGCTGATACGATATGGTCCAAATGGTACGCACTTTGACCATTATTATCAACTTCTTCCAAGGCATAGTAGTAAGTCGTATTAGGACCGACAGCTTCATCTCTATGACTATAATCAATAGAATTGTAGCTTTCGCCTTGAGCCGGGATCAGATTACTGATTGTAATCTGAGTCAGATTGATATACGCTCCAAATTGATCCACTTCAGCACGCCAGATGTGAAAACCAGCACTATTTATTTCAGCACCCGTTGTCCATTTCAAGGTGATAAAACCATTCTCAGCGGTGGCGGTAAAGTCATCTAAACGAACTGCCAACTTGGCATCTCTTTTCTTAACCATTTCAACGACTTCCGTGATACCATCATTGAGAGCAGTTGACATCACTTCTTCAATTTCCGCCGCTGGTGTTTCACCTTTGGGCAACCATTGGAAGGTGCCACCAGTTTCATCAGCGATGTTTTTGTAAATGGCTTTATCGACTTCTTCATCGCCACAAGTTCCCGTCAAGATGACATGTGCTTTGACCTCTTGTTCTTGAGCTTGTGTAATCGCGTTGATTGCCGCCAGATGGGGAGGAGACGCTGTGACGACGAACACTTGACCGTTGGGACTGATATGGGATAACGCAGATTCTAATGCCGCAACTGATGCATTAGGGCAATCACCGCCATCAGCCGGTCTCAAACTACGAATCCGTCCAATCACTTCTCTTATATCTGTCGTGACAATGCGGGATTTCACATCGTCTGTAAAGGTGATTAACTCAACGGTGAGCGTTTCTTTATCGTCAAGGTTCGCAGCAAGGAATTCTTCCAGTATGTTAGAAACAGTGAGAATATCCCCAGCCATGATGTCCGTGTTCTCAATCACAATGGTAATATCAGCATTATCATCGTCATCGGAACGCGGTGTAATGAGTTCTTCTTCTATCACGCCGACGCGAATTTCTGCCTCGACTTCCATTTCTGGATCGCCTTGCGATTGTGCAGTAATGGTAATGAAAGTCTCTTCGCCGCGAGTGGCTGGCAAGGTAACATTCATTTCCAATTCACTGCGCCGTTGGCTGTTAACCGTTACCGTTTCAGGTAAACCGTCCATTTCCCACCCAGCCGTATCTGTCACTGTGATGGTGTAAACATCATCTTCAGGCGCGACATTGAGTAAGGTCAACTTAACAGACACGATGGTATTGGGTTCATCAACAACGTGTTCCTTATAAGAAAAGCCCGCCGCATAAGTCGGCTTGCTGGGCGCAATAGCGATTTCCGTTGCTTCTGAGATGGCGAATAAAGCCACTTCGGCTTCTTCGGGTGTTAGGGTATTTCCATCTTGGCGAATTTCGTCTGCGAAAACTTCAATCTTGGGTGTTTTAAAGACTTTGCCCCTGTTAGCAGGTGGTAATTCCACTATACCCCCTTGACCTACTTTGATAGTGATAGCTTTTTCTGGACTCATCGCCCCTTCACTGAGTTCGCTCAAATCAATCATCGCTCCTTCGCCACCAAAAATATTAATATAGTCAATATCTTCAAAGCGAGTCGTGCTAGTGGCTTTGAGCAGGGTTGGATCCCAACTTATGAACTCCCACCAACAACGCTTCCAAAACCAATGACCTTTACAACGCCTTCTATAATGTGGCTTAATAACAGTTTTGACACCAGGGCAAACTGCCGCTTTACCTGCCATTGTACCCACATTGAGGAACACACTACCGCCCATGCCAGGAACAACAGATTCGGTGGAACGACCATCGGCATCTCCTCCACAACCACCGATGACTTCTCCGGCAATCGTCGAGTCATTAAGATTCATCGCCATGACGCGCACAGAACCACCATGTCCACCTTGCATATTGCCAACCACAAAGTATGAGGTATCACGAACACCATCAGCCGTGCCACCTTTGCCTCCAATAATTTTGCCGTTATTGATCATAATAGACGGATAGATTTCTATCCAGCCACCGTCACCCGCTTTGCCATTCACGCCCGATTCATGACCATAGTAGGCATAGAGAATATCATCACCGCCACGCCCACTAGCAGTAATTTCACCGTCATTGACGAATTTATAGACAAAGAATTTGATGCTACTCCCAGAGCTGGCATGTTTGTAATCACCCCCGAAGATAGCGCCATTGACACCAAAGGCACTCTGAATCTTACCCATATTGTGTACACTCGCCGCATTCATATTGAGCCACGATGAGGGTAAATTCAATGAGTTAAAGGCACTTTGTAGTACGCCATTTTGGGCAATACAAAGCCCTTTGACTTGCAGTTGAGTCGTCATGGAGGAAATTGAACTGGGTAAAATAACGGTATGTCCCCCTTGAATCATTACCCAATCCGTTCTACCAGGTACTTTACCTGTATCCCAGGTGCTTGGATTATCCCACATTCCCCACGCGGCTTTTGAACGTACTTTCGCAACACCCGCCGCACAAGGGTCAGTATTGATACCTCTGACATTGACAATCAGCGTATCTAAACCTGTATTGCCATTTTTGTCAGTGACTTCCAAAATCAATGTGTATTCACCGGGTTCTGTGAAGGTATGATTGACTTTGAGGGGCTTTGTGGTACTCTTGGTTTTCCCAACGGAGGTATTACCATCGCCGAATTTCCAAGTATACTTATAGTGAGGCTTACCATCAGGATCGCTGAAGGTACCACTAAACTTAGCCAATTCACCCACGTCTAACGCAATGTCGTTTCCTGCATTAACGATGGGCGGTGCTTCAACGGTAACATTGATTGTCGTGGTGACACTATCACCACGGGTATCTGTCACTTTAAAAGTGGCGGTGTAGGTACCACGCTTAGTATAAGTATAGGCGGTACTTGAGGAGTAAGTATTGAGCGGGAGCAATTTGCTTGCCTTGTTGCCATCGCCAAAATCCCATTCGACAAAATGTCGATCACCCGCATCAGCATCAGTAAAATCACGCAGAAAGGTAAAGCTATTACCGAGCGTGATCTTGACATTGTTATCGCCTGCGGCGATGACTGGGAGATTGTTGGCAGGTGCCTGACCATCGAAAAGCCCAAAATCTATCGTGATCGTATCAGTATTATTGGCAACATTGAAGTCATGAAAGGCGATGCCCTCACCTCTGGTTGGCGCAGTTTGCCGCCATCCTTGACCCATGCCACTCCAGATGGTAAAGCTACCTGTATCATGGACAGGGAACGAATAATTGCCATTCGCGTCGGTTTCAGTGCTATAAAAGCCACCTTGACCAGAATTCGCCTTGGTATTATCCCTAAGAAATATAGTGGTTATAGGCGTTGTCAGCGGCAGTTCCCATGTATCCTTGGTGGCATTATCGTTCCAATCCATAAAGATTGAACCTTGGATTGTTGCATGGGCAGTGCTAGGCAGAACAACGCCTATTGAACTGACTGCGAATACACTCGCCATTGCTGCTTGAGCAAGCGTGTTTCGTCGCTGGGGTGGTACCCCGTTTGCAAACGCCTGTTTGACAGGGTTTTTGAAATGTTGATACATACTTATATCCTCTCTCTATGATTATGATGAAATAGTGATAACTAAAAACCTCAGAGGTTTTGAAAACCTCTGAGGTTTAATTCCAACGAAAATTCACACCGACCACTACCAGAGTTGGTGTTCTCAGTAGTAACCCCCAATGACTCGAAAATGCCACATAAAATATGGAAAGGCTCATTGCCCAGCATTTCAGCCTTGAGATTATCATTTAAAAAATATTCTCCAATATCAGTTATGTGTGTATTTATATATAGTTGGGTCGTATGACAGCATCAACGACCTAAACTATACGCCTGCCCCTCATAACCGACGATGGTCAGTAGGGAATATACATTATATAGAGGCCAATTATTTTATTTCAAGTCCTTTTTGAAAAAAAATTTTGGTCGATGTCGATAATGTGACTTGAACAATGATGATTGACGTGACAGATTTTTTATCGTTATGCCTGTACAAAACAAGTTGTCAATCTTCACCATTTCAGCCTTGATATAATCATTGAAAAAAGTGCTTAAAAAAACTTTTTCTCCAATTAAAAGTCAGTTAAGTCTTTATATATAGTTGGGTCGTCTGATAACGTCAACGACCTAAACTATATGCCTACCCCTCATAATATGGTAAATAGGGGATATACTTTATATAAGGGTCAATTATTTTATTTCAACCCCTCTTACAGGACGATTTTCTATAACTTGACTATCCCGTTTTTGATGTTATTTAGCTTGACGACAATTTATTTTTGACAATAAATTTTTTTCCTAACCCACAACAACTTTAGTTCAATTCATCGCGTTAATGTGAACGTTTTTTAAAATCCGTTTATACCGTTAATCCGTTGTACTCATTATTGTTCCAAAAAAAACCTGCCAGGTTTGTCGTTTAAATAAAAAACCGAAAATTTTACAAAAAAAAATCTGGCATGTTTCAAAAACCTGTCAGCTAATGTTGAACTCCAAAAAACGCCCAAAGCTGAAGATTTGGACTCCAAAAAACCCAAAGCTGAAGCTTTGGACTCCAAAAAAATTCCAAAGCGAAAGTCAGGTAGGGTGGGCAAACCTGTGCATCGGCATTTATTTCAGGTGACCATTTCAGGTGACAATGCGATTGCGTTGCACCAAAAACCCGTTGCCCATCCTACCTGACTAAAACCTCGATCCCATTTATTCTAAATCTAATCTTCTTTTGACTTCTTCAAGTGAATATCTTGCCTTTTCTTTTGAACGTTCTTCTAAAAAAGCCATAAATCGTTCACTATTCCCTAATAATTCAACTTCTTGCTGAAAATCATCTACTGGGGCTAAAACAAATTTTTGCCCTTTTGAATCTTGCAGAAATAAATGCTCTTTTATTGCTAGTCTTAACAGTTCAGTTATTGATAAGTTTTCAATACTACAATCAATCATCCTCATAATTTTACCCCTTCGCCTCGAATGAATAATTTGTTATGTTTTTTCCATCCAATTGCCACAATATCTACAATTTCTTCTGCTTCCAAAACGTCGTAAAAAACACGATTTTGCTCAATTCGGAGTTGTCTCGTTCCCACGCGCCGGCGTGGGAACGCATTCTCGACGCGCCAGCGTCGAAGTTAAACGAAAAATTTCAGTAATGATGAACTGAACGCTGGCGCGTCCCGACTGCATTCCCACGCCAGCGCGTGGGAACGAGAATATTAATATATTCTAACTTGAACATCGAGTTAAAGTATTTTATCCTAATCCTACTCCAATTATCCTCACTCTTTTCCCGTCTGCACAAACCGAGGAAACACCGTCACCCCCGTTGCATCA
>JAOZSV010000152.1 GCA_029939505.1 Thiotrichaceae bacterium
TCAAAAATCGGATTTCTTAAACATCTTGGAAACATAGTGCGTAACATCAGTTAATGATCAAGTTTTCTCGTTTTCGAGGTTTTTGTTTTTTGAAGAAAAACAAAAACCTCGAAACCAAACAATAACTACAAGGATTATATATAAGAAAGGATTGGATCGAGGTTTTAATCCCTTCTTATATATAATCCTTGTAGTTAGCGTTTTTTATCCCTTCTTATAAACAATCCTTGTAGTTATTATTGTTGTCAGACGAAAAATTTGATGTTCGAGTAACACAATGAGATGAATAAACTTTTAGAAACAATTAAAATAGTCAATGGTGCCGCTCCATTTTTAGCATTTCACCATGCGCGTTTAAATAAAAGTAGGCAAATTCTATTTAATGCTAATGATGAAATTGATCTAAAAAATTTTATTCAGGCACCACAAAGTGGGATTTATAAATGCAGAATTATTTATGCCAAAACGATTGAAACGATTGAATATAGCCCTCTTCAAAATAGAAACTTTAAAACGTTCAAAGTCATTGAAAACGATAATATCACTTATCCGTTTAAATACTTCAACCGAGAAAATTTAAACCATTTAATGCAATTTAAAGGGCAAGCTGATGATATTTTAATTATAAAAAAAGGGCTTGTCACAGAGACTTCTATAGCTAATGTGGCATTTTTGCATCAAGATAAATGGCTCACTCCATCAATGCCCTTATTGAAAGGAACGACACGAGAGCGATTGTTAAGGGAAAAAAAACTGGTTGAAGCCACAATTCGGTTAGATGATTTAAAAAAAATGTCCAAAATGGCAATAATGAATGCACTTCTTGGTTTCTATTTGATAGAAGATTTTAAACTTTTAATTGAATATCCAAATCATTTTTATAAGTACATAACTGATGTTACGCACTATGTTTCCAAGATGTTTAAGAAATCCGATTTTTTCAAAAATCGGATTTCTAAGTAAGCGCCGAAACGATGTTTAAGAAATTCTGATTCAGAACAAAAAATCGGATTTCTAAGCTCGAATAGAATCGCTTTGCGTAACATCAGTACATAAGTACAACGGATTTTAGAAATAAACGGATTAAATCAGAGGAGGACTTAGAGTAATCAAGTGACGAGGTTTTAGTTTTTTTGAAGAAAAAACGTAACTACTCAGGGCAACCATAAAGGATTCGAGGTTTTCGTTTTTTGAAAAAAAAAACGAAAACCTCGAATGCCCCTACAACATTTCAGCCTAAAGTTTTTTGAAGAAAAGCATTCGAGGCTAAAGTTTTTTCTTTAAAAAAAACTTTAGCCTCGAATCGAGGCTAAAGTTTTTTTGAATAACTTTAGCCTCGAATAGGCTGAAATATTCTTATGTCGAATGACGAAAATATTCTGATGTAGGGGCAATCCCTTGTGGTTGCCCTGAGTAGTTACGAAAAAACTAAAACCTCGTCTCCGAAACTTTCACCTTGAATCCATCCGTTCCATTCCCTAATCCGTTGTACTTAATATACTACCTAAGTCGTTACCATTTTTAAAACATTTAAATATCCTATCTCGGATGATTGACTAATGAATTTGCAAATCTCAATCACAGAACCCACTTATCAACTTCACGCTGCAAGCGTACCCCCCCACCAACCCGTTGACATTATTGTTTGCGTACATAATGCCTTAGCAGATGTCCAACGTTGTCTTGACTCAATCGTACAATATAGTACGCCGCCCTATACTTTAATTATTGTCGATGATGGTAGCCAAACAGAAACTCGTGACTATTTGCGCGATTATGCACGCACCCATTCAACTGTCCTTTTAAGAAATGAAAAGGCGCGTGGTTATACCTGTGCTGCTAATCAGGGATTACGGGCAGCTACGGGAGCGTCTGTCATACTTTTAAATAGTGATACTATCGTGACACCCTACTGGTTGGATCGTATGGTGGCTTGTGCAGAATCTGATCCTAAGATTGGCTTGGTAGGTCCTTTGAGTAATACAGCCTCATGGCAATCTATCCCAGAATTTGAATCTCAGGGCGATTGGGCAACTAATCCTTTACCTACCGATCTGAGTGTCACACAAATGGCTGCAAGAATTGCGGCGCACTCGGCGCGTTTATATCCACGTTTACCTTTTCTCAATGGTTTTTGTTTATTCATTAAACGCCAACTCATTGAAAATATAGGCATTTTTGATGAAGTCTTGTTTCCACAAGGATATGGTGAAGAAAATGATTATTGTATTCGCGCCCGTCAGGCAGGCTGGGAATTGGCTGTAGCCGATAATGTCTATATTTATCATGCCCAATCGAAAAGTTATTCTCATGAACGGCGTAAACAGTTAGCTGATCACGCTTTTAATGTTTTAGTTGATAAATATGGACAAACCACGCTTAATGCGGGTATTGATTTTTGTAAAAACAGTCGAGTGCTACAAGGTATTCGTATTCGGGCGAAACTGATAATAGAACGTTGGAACTTTATCACCCAAGCCCAATATTATTGGCGTGGCAAACGAGTGATTTTTGTTCTACCCGTGATGGAAATCGGGGGCGGAGCTAATGTGGTGATTGATGAAGCCCACGCCATGCTGCGTATGGGCATTGATGTCCATATTCTCAATTTTTTGCATCATAAAACAGGATTTGAACAATGCTATCCTCAACTAGATGTGCCTGTCATTTATGCTGCGGCTGATTTTGATATACCCAATTTATGTCGTGATTTTGATGCCGTCATTGCAACCGCTTATCACTCTGTTGAATGGATTGCACCATTAGCCGAACAAGAAAATTGCCCGATCATTGCCTACTATATACAAGATTTTGAACCCTATTTTTATGTGAATCAGCCTGCACATTATCGATTATTTTGGCAGTTCGCCTGGTTGCGCCGTCGGTTTGCGTCTTATTATTTTCGTAGAAAGCCAGAATTTCGCAATGCTTGGATTTCCTATTTGCGTATTCCTAATATAGTATGCTTTACAAAAACGCGATGGAATAAAAGGGAGGTTGAAAAACAAATAAAACAGCCCTGTACAGTCATTGGGGCCAGTTGTCGACTAGACATTTTTCAGCCTCGTTTAGAACGGACAGGGCAAGATAAAGTACGGATTAGCGCGATGATTCGTCCCTCTAGCACTCGGCGCGGGGCGAAACGTACCATGCAGGTGCTACGTGAAATCCAGCAGAAATTTGAGGATAAGGTAGAAATTATTTTGTTTGGCGTAGCCGATGATGATCCAGAATTTTTGGCTTTGCCACGCGATTTTAACTATCGCAATTTAGGGATTTGCCTACCTAAAGAAATCGCGATATTATTTAACCAAATTGACATATTCGTTGATTTTTCAAACTTTCAAGCGATGGGATTAACAGCGATGGAGGCGATGGCTTGTGGTGTAGCCGTGATTGTTCCCAATATTGGTGGAACAGATAGTTTTGCTATCCATCAAAGAAATGCTCTGGTAATAGATACGATTTCTTATCAAATTTGTTATACTGCTTTGATAACATTGGTGAATGATGATAAACTGCGAATGTCATTAATGAGACAAGCCATTAAAGATATTGCCCATTTTTATCCAGAGAAATCTGCGTATCGTATTTTGGATTTATTGTTTGGACATTAAATTATTTAAATTTAACAATTAGCAATTAACTTTATTAATATCTGCGCCATCAGTTTTTGAACAGGATTAAACGAATTAAAGGATTGACAGGATTTTTTTCGAGGTTTTTTTAGAAAAACTAAAATAGTGAAATTATGAATTAAATCAATTATTTATAAAAAATGTACTCATTTGTTAATCCTGTCAATCCTTTAATCCGTTTAATCCTGTTCAAAAATCTTTAGTTGTTTTTCTATTTTTATTCTTGTATAATTTTTTTTAAAGAAATTCTCAAATAAAAAGGGTGTTTTTTATCTTGAACTTTTTATACTGTTCAGCAATAGGTTTTAATTGCGATGCCCTTGCATTTGAAAAAAAAATCGTTATACTATTCGATAAGTGGTGCGAAAAGTTATTTTAAGAATTGAATCTTGTTATAATAAGAACTTGTGTTGGATTATCTAGCGTATCAAAATCTTAATCACTAGCAATTCATTTCTAATTGACTTATTTTTAAATTCGCATAGTCTATTTATTTTTTGTTTATTTTTTACGGAGTGTATATGAAGAAATTTTCTTTGAAAAAGAAGCTGTTGTCTTCTGCAATGGCGTTAGGTTTGGCCTCTGGCTTTACCTTCAGTGGTGCCAATGCTGTGGAAGTGGCCGCTGATGGTACTGGTCAAGTGCTTTTAGGTCCACTTTATGTCGTTGCGGCGCGTCATGCTGAAACAAATGAGGTGCTTGTCAGAGGTACAACTCATATCAGGATTATCAACCCAAGTTCTACCCATGCTGTCAAGGCCCGTATTGCTTTTCGTTCTAAAGTGAATTGCACGGAAGTATTGGACTTCATTCTCTACCTTAGTCCAATGGATGTTTGGCGTGGAAGACTGGTGAACGTGGATGATCAAGCTTATTTGATGTCTGAAGACGATTCAGTACGTAACCTGCCTTGGGATGATTCATTTGCTTCTGTTGAAGGAAAAGCAGCTAATGTTCAGCTGTTTGACGTTAACCTTGCACCAAATGATTATAATGAAATGGGCCTCTTTGAAGTTATTGGCGCATATAGTGCGAGAGGCACCGTCAAAACGCCACTTGGCAATGTTGTTGTCAGACAGGGTATGTCCAAGTTTGAGTTGAGGAAAATTTTTGATACTTCAATGGAGACCCTGTTGGATCCGTCCTATAATAATTGTACGGTTGGAGCAACGGGGGATTGTGTGATTCGTACAGATGATCCTGCAACTGTTCAATTGCGTGGTGAAGTTTCTATTGATATAGGAAATGACAAAATTTCCTATCCAATGGTTGCCTTGGATCAAGGCGGAAATCTGGCTGATATCAATGGTGGTAAGGTCATAGCAAATCCACATTATGATGTTGAGGCCTCGCTGAGTATAAATATGGGTAACAAGTTTGGTGTAGATCAAAGTAATACTATATCGGATATTGAAGCTGCATTGTCCGCTAACTCTTTCATAAGTGCCAACGAAAACAATAGTATTGTTTTTGTGTCTTTTCCGACTAAGTACGAGCACTTCCTTCGTCCACCTATAGATGCTTGGGAATTCCCATTTAATTCAACTGGTAGTGTGGACTATACACTGCGTTTGTTTGACAATGAGGAAAATGAGGTTAAATCAACGGGTATAGCAGTATCTGGTGGGGAAACATCAGAGCAGAGCATAACCTCTTGTGTGGAATGGTTCCAACCGAATTGGGCATTTAATTCTGGTTGGTACTCACTTGATTTTCCGGTTACCGCTATGCCTGCATGGGTAAGTACATTGAATGGTTTAGGTGGCGATTTCTTCCAAAATTCACGTCGATAATACGTGGAATTTATTCCCAAATTCCTCGAATTTATTTCCAAATTCCCCTTTTTATTAAACCCTTTGGTAAAAGGGGGAATTTCTTTCTTAAAATTTTTGTCGTTACACAGTGCAAACTCACATTATTTTGTGAAAGTTATTATGACTATTTATAATCATTTAAAAGCTTGTCTTGTTCAATTAATAACCCTAGTCTTTTTTTCGTTTTTAGTCAATTCTGTACAAGCTTACTGGGTAAGTGATTTTGATATTCCTCCGAAAGATAAACAGAATAGTGATGAAGGGGGGGCTTTTCATATTGGAGGAGAAAATGAAAAAAAATATTTGACTTATATTGCGGCTACTAAAGAAAAACCAATTAGGTTGAATATTTCAAAAGGATTCAGCGCGTTTTTAAAAATCACTATTCCACCAGGTATAAGCAGTTTGAATATGCCTATCAATAGCGCACATTTAGCAGGTAGTCAAACCATCCTGTTTAAGAACTTTGGCGAATACGTTTGTGATGATGTTTCTATATTTCCTCCCACATCCAAATTCATTGGTAATGATTATTGCTATGAAAAGGATTGCGATAATTCTGGATGGGAACCTAAGACTGGTGCCAAAACTCTCCATCATGAAAGAGATGAGCTTAAAAGAGATGAGCTTAATCTTAATAGCGATTCCTGTGTTGTTTTCGGATTCCATAATTATGATAACCGTGCATTATTCCAACTTCAAGAAGTGAGCGTTACATATACGATATCTGATTTAGAGGATTTTGGAAAGTGGGCTAATAAATTGACAGTCAAAGTGGAAGGTGACGGTACGGTTTCGGGGGGTAAAATTACGAATTGTTCCTCCTCTGTAGTTTGTGAGACAAATTATTTAGAAACGACAAATCTGACTGCCACCACCAATACTGGAACTAAAGTTTTATGGGAAGGTAATAGTTGTGTAGAAGACCCCAACGATAACTTCAAAGCCACAGTCAACTACAATAAAGATATAGGATCCGATACTTGTCACGTTAAATTTCTTGCACCACTGACTGTTCAGGTGACGGGTATAGGAAGCGTGACTGGGACTGGGATTGACTGTAATGAGAATGGCGTTTTATGTACGGCAGACTTTCTTGCGGGCGTGCCAGTCCATTTGACGGCTAATAGGGCTGATGCTGTTTGGGGAGGTTCTTGCAGCGATAATGGGCAAATAAAGAATGTTATTACAGGTATAGAACCTTGTGTAGTTACATTTCCTGCCCCGGAAATAGAAATATCAGTAGATGATATTCCCGTTGAAATGGGTGGAGTCGTTACTTTCACAGCCGATAAAGCTAAAAAAACGCTTACCATCAAAAATGTAGGTGGTTTGCCACTCACTTTGAGTAGCTTGCAATATCCGGCGGGTTTCAATTTGACAACGCTACAATTATTGCTAGATGATGGTAAAACCTCTAAATTTCCAGAAGAATTTCCAGGGTTAACATCATTAACAGGAATAGAAAGATCGTCTGAAGTTCTAAAATCCCTTCCCCCAAATTATTTTTCCTTGGCACAGAACGAGACTGTATTATTTGGCATCCAATTGGACGCTGAAATGGATGAACATTTAGGTTCGTTTATCCTTGAAACTGATGATAACGATGCAAGTCCGTTTACACTTGTTCTTTATTATGATGATGAAGAACCATCTGATGTCGAGCCAGAACTACAAGCACCCGCTTTAGGTAAAACAGGATTCGTATTACCAACAACAGAACCGCCAACAGAAACAAAAACTCAGTTTTTTGGTGGAGTCGAGTTTTTGGGTAACGGCTCTAAATTCGGTGCTGACGAACATGTGAATATTGTCGCTACGATTATTCCTAATATTGAAGGTGAAGATTCTCTAAAAGCGCATATATTCAAGTTAGGAAAAATTCCTACTGGAGCTTGGTATATTCAAATAGACTTAGGTTGGATTTCTCTTGAGAATTATTCTGAAAGTACTGGTGGTTTGAAAGAATATTTTTTGAGCCAGTTGAATAAGCAAGAATGGCCAGCAGATTCAACGGTTAACTTAAATAGCAAAATGATTAAGTTAAATAGCAACAAGATTTTGCTTAATGTCTTCAGTGGAAAGTTTGAGAATATAGGAGTAGGAAGCTACGAGTTTTATGTAGGCTATCGTCTTGAAGATGGAACCATTGTTTACAATGCTGCAAACCCCATTACTTTCACCGTGGAGTAAATAATATCAAAGACTTGCGTATCCAACCTTTTAGTACGCAAGTCTTTTTTCTCGTTTTCTTGTTTCCAATCGCCAGAGTAACGCATTCGGGACGCGCCAGCGTTCCGTTTTCTCGTTCCCACTCGCCGGACCGGAGGAGAGGAATGGGAACGCATTTGGGACGTGCCAAGCGTTCAGTCACGTAGAACCCCCCTTCTTTCTTACTCACATCAAGTTGTACCTCAACCCAAACCCACCAACTCTTTGGCAGTGCGAGGCAACTCATCGTTGATTTCATCTTCCCTATTTTAATGGTCATATTTAAAGTAACTTATTGATTTTTATTGATTTGTTTGTATCGTTTCAACTCGCCGCCAAAATCAATATCGTTGACTTAAAGACGCAAAAGATTGCCCTACAAAATACCGTGCTTGTAGGGTGAACCTTGTGTGTTCGCCCTGATTGTGAATGCTCTGTTTTTCTGCACCCCTGTGGAGCAAACAACAGTAAACTATATCACTCGATCATGGCCAGTCATGTAGGTCGGGTTAGATGGCGTCGCAAAAAAACGTAACCCGACATTTATCTACTAAAACATCGAATGCTTTCGCCTCGAATTGAATTTTTAGGAAAATGTCGGGTTACGTTTTTTTGCTTTGCAAAAAAAGCTAACCCGACCTACATAGCTTGAACCTCGAATTTAGTTTTTCTTCAAAAAACTAAAACCTCGAATGCCTTTTTTTTGATAAAATTTTGATAAGATAATAGAATAATTAAAATAGACTTATTGGTAAGATGATGAAATCTGGCTCGGAGATTTAATTTTCTCTTGCGAAAAAGAAACTAAAATGAACAAAATGATAAACGGGAAACTGTTGCAAACCTGTTCCCGCGTGAAGTGGTGCAAGGTGACTGATATGGAACAAATTTCTACCCATGAAATGAAGACGAATCTTAGCCTGATTTTTGATCGTATCAACCACAATCATGAAGTGATGAAAGTGGTGCGAAACAAAACTCAATCGGTAATTCTCCTAGATGCTAACGATTACAATAGTCTCATGGAAACCCTTTATTTATTGCAAAATCAGGCTAATGCCGAACGACTTCGCAAAGGCATAGAACAACATCGTCAAGGACAAATGAGGGAAATAGATGTTAAAGCTTATGTGGACTGAAACCGGATTAGAAGATTTAGAATGGTGGCATCAACATAATAGCAAAATGCTTAAACGCATTATTAAATTAAGTTTAGAAACTTGCAAGAACCCGACGAAAGGTATCGGCAAACCAGAACCGCTCAAATTCAATCTTCAAAGTTATTGGTTTCGCCGCATAACTGAAGAACATCGTTTTGTTTATGCCTTTGATAATGAAGAAGTTGTTGTTATTCAATGTCGTCATCATTATGGTGATAGATAATTTTTTCTCGTTCCCACTCGCTGCCAAAATCAATGTCATTTAAGGGCAGACACGCAGAACTGCCCCTACCAAATACAGTGCCTGTAGGGCGTACTGACGTGTTCGCCCTTTCTAATATCAAAGCTTGAACGAATGGATTGTGTTCTACCTGATGCGCTGATGGAATTTGGGAATGATTACAAACCAATAACGACAAGGTTGGAGACAAGATTCGAGGCGAAAGTTTTTCTTCAAAAAACTTTCGCCTCGAATGGATTACAACAACAAAACCAATAACGACTATTGTATAATTGAGATGGATTTCTCGCTCCGCTCGAAATGACACAGAATTTGAGTTTCCGGATGGACACTACTTAGGATGGAAAAATATGCCAACTATTATGATTTCGGGTCCTTATCGCTTTTTCTTTTATAGTTTTGATTGTAACGAACCGATACATGTTCATGTACAACGGGATAGTTTGGTCGTTAAGTTTTGGATTGAACCCATTGCTTTAAGTTATAATCATGGCTTTCCAGCGCACGAACTGAATAAAATTCGTCGCATTATTAAATCTAACCAAAATAATATTATAGAGGCATGGCATGAACACTGCGGTTGAAATTGATGAACCTTGTATTAATAATTTAACGATCACTGAAGACACTATCACGGCGCAACTCGTAGATGGTCGTGTGATTAGCGTACCTTTAGTCTGGTCTTGGCGTTTATCTGAAGCGACCCCTGAACAACGCAATCATTATGAAATGATTGGGAATGGACAAGGGGTGCATTGGCCCGATATAGATGAGGATATTAGTGCCAATGGAATGTTATATGGTATTCCCGCTCGACGACCCTGTTCAAGCACCAATCGGTCATTAGCTCCAAAACGTGACATGATTGAAAAGGAACTTTGTCCTGCTTAATCATCTACTCTATGCACACATCTTTTTTCTCGTTCCCACTCGCCGGAGTGGGAACGCATTCGGGACGCGCCAGCGTTCCGTCACGTAAAATTCCCCTTCTTTCTTACTCACATCAAGTTGTACCTCAACCCAAACCCACCAACTCTAGTGCACCGTGCCTGTGTTCGCCCTTTCTAATATCAAGGCTTGAACGAATGAGTTGTGTTCTACCTGATGCGCTGATGGAATTTGGGAATGATTACAAACCAATAACGACAAGGTTGGAGACAAGATTCGAGGCGAAAGTTTTTCTTTAAAAAAACTTTAACCTCGAAACCACCCTACGAAAAAATCACTTAAATCAAATACTTAAAGACTTATGTATAATAGACTTGTCCCTTAATAAGCGTAAACCCTTGAAAATACTAAATATCAAAACGATATAAATCAATAACTTAGCTTATTAAGGGACAAGTCTAATGATGAGCGCCGGCGTGGGAACGCATTTTCGACGCGCCAGCGTCGAAGTGAAACGAGAAAAAACCTGCTCCGGCTTAAATATCGTGTTGGTGAGCAACTACCTGACTACATTCGCTTTCAAATCATTTTCAAATTTGGCCGCTTGTTTGCAAATACGTTTAACTTCTTCCCAGTTATCTAACACCACTGGTATCAATTGTTGATAATCTCGTTTCGTTTTTTTGGGTTTACCGTTTTTTCTTCTTAACAGGGGTTTTTTATAGCGTTGATTGCTGATAATCATATCCGGCTTATTCACACATTCAAGTGGTTTGTCAGGTGGCGCATGATGAATGGTTTGAATATCGTGTGCGGCCAGTACCCACGCTTCAGTGTTATCAGCCGGAATACACAGCACTAATTTTTCATCAAGGACGGAAGCACCTAACCAAGTCATCACACGTTGCACCAGAGCATCGCATGTGTCTTGAACGGGAGGCAAGGCTTGGCACAGTTAATTTCATTTTCACGCGCAACATCAGCGTCAATATAAATGATCAATAAGTCCAACTGAAGAAAATGAGCTTTGAGTTTTTGAGAATCACGAGCTAACATTTGACACCAAGCACGTACACCACGCCACCCGCCACCATATACACCAAAATCACCCGTTTTGGATTGTTTGGGTTGGAGTTCAACATAACGATGTTCAGTTTGAAGCAGTCGGTTGATTAATAATTCTATTAACAGACTATCAGTAGGACCTTCGGCAACAATACCAATCGTCATTTTTTTCATAATCTTGGCACACCACCTAATAATCCCATCACCCATAAGTCGGAAAGTACCAAACCTTGTTTGCCTTTTTCCAATAGTTCTTCTGTGATTGTGACGCGGTTTATCGTGGTGTAGCCGTTGGGATCACGATCTATCGCAAATAAACGCACTCTCTCATCACGGAGATTAAGTCCATCCAAAACTAATGGATTATGAGTGGTTAAAAAAGCGATTGATTGATGTGGATTTCCAAATATCGCTTGACAGAATAAATCAGCCGTTGCGCGTGCCAAACGTGGGTTTAAGGCTTGATCAAAATTCTCAACCACAAACAGGCGCGGTGCATGAGGATGCATGGCTATCGTCAACAAAAATAAGACATAAAGGCAGCCTTCACTGGCATCATAAGCAGTCAGCACATTATTATTTTCTGACATAAAACGATCAGTGAAACGAATCACTTTTTGTAATCTCGGCACCACTGGAGAAAGAATTTCTGCATTAGCCGAACCGGCAGCAATATCATCACTCCAATCCAGCATATCCAACACGTCATCTAAATCTAAATGACCGTATTTTTCATGCTCTAAATCGACGATATCTTCAATGGCTTCTGCTAGTCGATTGCCAAAAAAACTGATGGGGAAATCGGTTTCGAGTGGCGTGATATCGGTGATTAAATCACGTAGCGCAGGAGTCGTTGGGCTATAAATCGCATAAGATTTCAGGGCTTCTAAAAAGTCTTGTAAGCGGTTATTTTCTATACGACGATAAATCGCTTCAAATCCAATGCCATGCTCAGAAATGAACAGTTGCTTTTTGAGTCGCGTTATTCATCCCATTTTCTTCTGAAGGGCAATGTTGCATAATCAATTTATCATTCAAACGGAAATCTTCTGCTTGATAAGACCAAGCAGACGGTGATTGATTAGAATTTTCTAATGTGACAGAATACTCTGATTTATCATTACGCTGTTCATCCTGCCACTGGAAAGATAAATGAATAGATTGCGCTTCAATACCACCCTTAAAGGCTGATTTATAAAGTTGTGGCGTTCATAAACGCACTCCTCGTCCTTGCAAAGCATTATTATCGACTCTGCCATTCATTGCCGCGCTCAACAGCCCAATCGCTTCTAATAGGGCGGTTTTACCACTCCCATTCGCGCCAATTAATACATTCACTTGTCCCGGTTCAAATTCTTGATCAACAATGGATTTAAAGCCTTGAATACGGATTTTTTTTAGGTGGTTCATTTGAATTTCTTCATTTTGTGTGGCGTGGGGTAGTGAAAATTCGGTTTTTTTAACCAAAAATTGATCCCTATTCCATTAAAAAAATATGAGGTTTTCTCGTTCGTGGGAACGCATTCTCGACGCGCCAGCAGTGAAACGAGAAAAATGGTTCCAAACCTCTGAGGTTTTTCGTTGATTCCAAACCTCTGAGGTTTCCAAAACCTCAGAGGTTTTTCGTGGGTTCCAAACCTCTGAGGTTTCCAAAACCTCAGAGGTTTTTCGTGGGTTCCAAAC
>JAOZSV010000153.1 GCA_029939505.1 Thiotrichaceae bacterium
TCAGTCAAATCCTAAAAATCATTTTTTTAGAGTTTTTATTGAGCGAATGGTAAGTGTTCATCATAGACTTTGGCTAAATTAAATTGGGCGGCAATATTTCCTTGTTTCGCGGATTTATTGTACCAAAGAATAGCCTGTTTGTAATCTTTGGTAACGCCTTTACCCTTATGATATGCAATTCCTAAGTGATTTTGTGCATTGGTATTTCCTTGTTCAGCCGCTTTATGCCACCAATCAACTGCTTTTTCATCATCTTGTTTAACACCAACTCCATTATGATATGTAACTCCTAAGTTATATTGTGCTTCGGCATATCCTTGTTCCGCCGCTTTATGTAACCAATAAACCGCTTTTTCATCATCTTGTTTAACACCAACTCCATTATGATATGCAACTCCTAAGCTATTTTGTGCTTCGGCAATTCCTTTTTTAGCCGCTTTATGATACCAATAAACCGCTTTTTCATCATCTTGTTTAACACCTTCACCCTTACGATATGCAACTCCTAAGTGATATTGTGCTTGGGCATATCCATGTTCAGCCGCTTTATGATACCAATAAACCGCTTTTTCATCATCTTGTTTAACACCAACTCCATTATGATATGTAACTCCTAAGTTATATTGTGCTTCGGCATATCCTTGTTCCGCCGCTTTATGTAACCAATAAACCGCTTTTTCATCATCTTGTTTAACACCAACTCCATTATGATATGCAACTCCTAAGCTATTTTGTGCTTCGGCAATTCCTTTTTTAGCCGCTTTATGATACCAATAAACCGCTTTTTCATCATCTTGTTTAACACCTTCACCCTTACGATATGCAACTCCTAAGTTATTTTCTGCTAGGGCAAATCCATGTTCAGCAGCTTTATGATACCAATAAACCGCTTTTTCATCATCTGGTTTAACACCTTCACCCTTACGATATGCAAATCCTAAGTTATATTGTGCTTGGGCATCTCCTTGTTTTGCTAATTTACGCCACCAACGGATAGTTGGTGCATCAAATTTAACTTTATCATCAATTGTTTGAGGGGTTTCAACTTTTTGAGATGTATTATCCAAGCCAAATTGCGCCCCACCCCCTTGTTGGTTAGGGTGTAGTAAATGATGTATGCTTGCGCCTAATTGTTCTGTGTTTTTTTCGTTAGCCATTTTTTTTATACTTTTCGGTTGAGGGATGGTGGGCTAGTACAATAGTTTAGTACAGCGGATTTTAGAAATCAACGGATTTTTTTTATGGAGATTATTCGGTTAAAGGGCAACAGCCCGTTTCTAATCCGTTGATTTCCCTAATCCGTTGTACTCAATATGATAGACTCGTGTTGACGGTGACTTTCTAACTCTCTCTCAATAGTCACTTTGAAAAACGCTCCCGCAATATTGTTTTCAAAATGAATACGAGGGTAAAACTGTTTTACTCGTTCCGAACGTATTCATTGGGAACAAGTAAAAGCTGTCTTGTCAAAAATCTCAGTTTTAATGACTTAATGCTCTTCTTTATTATGCAAAATGGATTGAAAATTCTTCAAAACGCTATTGAGCGATTCTTGATCAGATAATTCTGCAAGTCTATATTCTTTATCTGCAACAGTTTCTATGCCAATGCTTGGAAAGTCTGAATACTCATATTTTTTCCAAAAGTAATACCAATCATGATCTAAATCTTTAACTGTTTGGAATACGACTAACTTAATACAGGTATCAGAATCAGCAACCGTTTTTTCAAATTCTAATGGGTTTGGCTCATTATCAGCATTTTCAGGATAACCATTATCTGATAAGAGAGAAATCTCTAAAAAACATTCTCCCTTTTTAGGTTTAGGATCAGAAGCTTCCTGTGAGAAAAGAAACCACGCTTTGTACATCGGCAACATATCCCATACCCATTTTTCAGAAGGTGATGTTTTCCTTGTGCTTCGTCTATCAAAATATGATTGCCAAGAAAAAAATTTAAAACCTAATGCATCAGCAATTTCTTCTGTCAAGCATAAAACACCTCGTTGATACAAATAAAGTAGCCGATAGGCTTTGCGAACATCTACCAATGCCGCATTAATGTTGTCAATTGAAGTCATTTGCAAATTTCCTTAACAGTTTGTAATGAAGTATTCCGAATTTCACGATATGGTATAGCTTTGGTAAACCAATTCATGCTATTAACTGGTGGTTTTCCGTCGTGATATACACAAACAGTATTAAACACCACCATAGATGAATCACGTAATCTACCTAGTTTTGACAAGGTACCTTCTGTTCCTATGCTTTTCAACCAATAGGTATCGCGTATCCCATGAAGCTTAAAAGCTTTTTTGAGATCATTAATTAGAAATTGATTAACCGTATTGCTGCCATCAGTAGATTGAAAATGATTGATTGCACTTAGCAATGATTGCCAAGAACCAGCAACCGCACACATTCCATCACTAAAATCATAGCTAGAAGTAAGAATTTCATTAGCTTTTTTTTCTACCTGTTCAAAATTGCCTGATAAACCATCTATGGCAACAAAATAGACATTTTTACCATCATACTCTCTTGCTACATTATATTGGTATGCCCAAAATTCGTCAGCCCACTGTTCAGCATATTGATTATTAGAAGGAAGCTTGGCTTCAATAATTAAATTGGCATTTTCAAATTCAATAAAAATATCAGGCTCTTTATTCCATCTAGGCCAAAATTGAATATCCTTCAAATCTCCAACATTTTTAGGAAGTCTATTATTAGGTTTTACTGCATTAAGTAAAATTTGCCAAAAGCTCTGTGATGGAAAATAAGAAAGACGTGCAAATATCGACGCTGTCAGGAAATCCTCAGTAGAACGATAACGTTCACGCCAATCTCTTTGAGATTCAAGTTCAGAAAATAAATTTCTCACTTTACTGTTTAAAATGGCTTGTAACATAATAAAAATTCAATTTTTTTCGTTTCCACGCACCTGTGTTGGAACCAGAAAAACGTCTTATTCAACACAGGTATTGAAAAATAACAAATTATCTCAAGAAAATATCCAAATCTGGATAAGTTGTATTACAGGGTTTTCTGGTAAAAAAGAAACCCACTTTATGATCTTGCTCATATTTAAAAGCTTCAACCGTTATTTTCTTTTTCCTACGCCCTTTCAATTGATTCGCATTTTGTGTGCTAAAAAGGATATAACGAAATTTGACTTGGGTCATATTTAATCCTGAATAGTTTTCTATCATGCCAATCAAGTAACGCGCAATCATCTCTCCCGCCCGAGTCTGTTTTGTCCAACCTGTTGAATTATCTGATTTAAGTTCAACAAGTAAAACATATAGTGTGTTTCCTTTTTGACAAAAAATAATGTAGTCACATTTCTTTTTTAAATTCTCTATAGAATTAAGTAAAGGATGAATCTCTACATTATTTTGTTTATCAAGAGCCAGAGTAAACGTTTTGATAGAGCCTTTTTTCAACTGGACAAATTGGCATTTAGATGCCTTCTGGGTTTCTTGTAAAGGAATGGTCACGAAATAAAATCCCTGTTTGCAATAAATAATTTCGTATTGTAAAATACAAAATCATATTAATTTTGAATGGAAATAAAATTTATGTTTACAAAATATAGTGATGAAATAGAAAAAGACATGCGTTCTCTTTACGACAGTCTTTCAGAGAAAGATAGACGACGTTATGCAGCAATAGAAGCCAAAAAACTGGGGCATGGCGGAGTAGTATACATTGCGACATTGTTGTGATGAAAAAACGATCCGTAAGGGACTCAAAGAGCTTGCAAATAAGGAAAGTTTGGAACAAGCAACCATTAGACGTTCAGGCGGAGGACGTAAACCGACAATACCAAATACTCCAAATATTGATGAAATCTTTCTGGAAATTTTACGAGACCATACCGCAGGAGACCCAATGGATAAAAAGATTAAATGGACCAATTTAACCCGACATGAAATACGTGAAAAACTGGGAAAAAAAGGTATAAAAGTCAGTGTGAATCTCGTTAAGAAATTATTAAAAAGACACGGATTTGTTAAGCGTAAAGCATTGAAAAAGACATCAACTGGACAACATAAAAATAGAGATCAACAGTTCAAGAAGATAGCTAAATTGAGAGCAAAATATGAAAAGAGTGATAACCCGATTATCAGTATTGATGCCAAGAAAAAAGAATTCATTGGAAATTTGTATAGAGATGGACATCTTGAAACCACTGAAACCATAGAAGTTTTTGATCATGATTTCCCCAATTTGGCGGAGAAAAAAGTCACTCCATATGCGATATATGATTTAAAAAATCATGAATCGTTTGTCAATCTCGGCACCAGTTGTGATACGAGCGATTTTGTCTGTGACTCAATTAAGATGTGGTGGAATACGATAGGGAAACGTAAGTTTCCTAATGCGACCTCAATTTTAATATTAGCCGATGGCGGTGGTAGTAATGGCAGTAGGCATCATGTATTTAAAGAAAGTCTACAACACTTGTCAAATGAATTGAATATTGAATTAAAAATGGCTCATTATCCTCCCTATACGTCAAAGTGGAATCCAATAGAACACAGAGTCTTTCCGCATATAAGCCGTTCTTTGTCAGGCGTAATCTTACTCAGCGTTTCAATGTTAAAAGAATTAATAAAAAAGACCAAGACAAAAACCGGATTAAAAGTATTTGTTCGTGTGAGTAAAAAAGTCTATCATACCGGAAGGAAGGTTGCGAGTCATTTTTATGAGCATGCGAATATTAAATTTGACAAAGTATTGGGTGAATGGAATTACACGGTAAGTCCTATTTTGTAAAACGGGAAGTTATTTCGTGACCCTTCCAAAGTGATGATATTTCCCTTATCGCCCTTATGATGAAATTCATCATTCGTCAATTCCCTAAGCAATGATAATATCTTGTTCATACACTTTCAAATACCCGGTAATAAATACTTTCCATCATGTTATCTAACAGATCAATCGTTGTATCAATCGTTTTGATATTTAAACCGGTTTCTGATACTTCGATTGGTTCAATCGTGTTATTGGAGAACAAATAAGCCCCCACTTTTTCTTGATCTAATACGGCTTCCTGCTCATAACCCAATTCAACTCTATCTGCTTCTGATGCCTTATTTAACATAATCAGATTGTTAAATTCTTTAATGATATAGTCACTATGGGTACTCAAAATTACTTTAAACCCTTTATTAACCGCTTTGGCAAACAGTCTTGTCACTATCAGTTGACTATCAGGGTGAAGATTTAATTCCGGTTCATCTATCATAATAATATCACCTTTTTGGGCAATATGCCGAAAATAAAGCACTAAACCTGATAATGATTTGATCAGTGACGATGAAATATGAAGTTCTAATTTTTGTTGACTGTGTTGTGGTGTAAATTTGAGGTCTCCATAGTCAGAGACAGAAACTTTGCCTTGTAATAACGCTTCAATGTCATCGGCAAACTCAAAAAAATCGCTGTTGTTTTGGGTAAGATAACCTAAGTCATTGATAAAATACAAATAATCGCGAATAGCTAAAGGGTAACGCGGTATGACATTTTGAACCGATTTTAATATCGTTTCCATATCTTCTTCCGCTAATATTTTTTGTGAAAGCTCATCCACAGTAGCCGCTTTTTGTTTAAGCACCTCTTTTGCCAGCATATTAATCGCAGTACGTTCTGCCGGAAAAAAATAGATAGCATGAGGTAAAAACGATTTTGCGGTTATTTTAACAATAGGTGCGACTTTTTTGGAGGCAAAAATTTTTAATAGGGCTTGATTCATTTTATTTTTATTCATGCCCATTTTATATAAGCCATAAATCAAATAAGCCATATAAGACTTACCCATATTATTTTTACCCGCAAAAATGATGAGTGCTTTAGATAAGTCAATTGCCCCTTCTTTAATTGTACCTAAGTTTTTGACTTGTATTTCCATTTATAATCCTAATATTTTTATCCAATAATTAACAGTTGCTAAATATACTCAACGCGGGAACTTTCAGGCAAAAGTTTCGCTCCGCGAAACTTTTGCCTGAAAAACTTTTTTCAATGAGGCAGCCGTTGCGCAGGTAAATGTCAGGTTACGTTTTTTTGCTGCGCAAAAAAATCTAACCCGACCTACCTGGCTGTGTTTGTTTTATTAGCCATTTTTTTTATACTTTTCGGTTGAGGGATGGTGGGCTAGTACAATAGTTTAGTACAGCGGATTTTAGAAATCAACGGATTTTTTTTATGGAGATTATTCGGTTAAAGGGCAACAGCCCGTTTCTAATCCGTTGATTTCCCTAATCCGTTGTACTCAACATGATAGACTCGTGTTGACGGTGACTTTCTAATTCTCTCTCAATAGTTTAGTACAACGGATTTTAGAAATAAACGGATTTTTTTTATGGAGATTATTCGGTTAAAGGGCAACAGCCCGTTTCTAATCCGTTTATTTCCCTAACTCTCTTGATTTGTCATTCTGAAAATTCTATTCGAGGCGAAAGTTTTTTAAAGAAAAACTTTCGCCTCGAATATTCTGAAAATTCTGATTCTAACAAGAAAAAATGTCCTGTACAAAACATAAAAGGTTTAAAATTCTGTTAATTCTTAAATTCTGTCAATTCTGATTCTAACAATTGAAAGCCAATCAAATCAATGCGTTATAAAAAACATCCTGTACAAAGTTGTACATAAGCGTTTGTACTGATTAGAACTCAATCATTCGTTTCTTGAAATAATTCATCCCATAAGCGATCAATTTTTTTTTTAACTTGAGTCGTCATACTAATAGGTTTGCCCCATTCACGTTGTGTTTCACCGTGCCATTTATTGGTGGCATCTAAACCCATTTTACCGCCTAAACCGGATACTGGGGAAGCAAAGTCTAAATAATCAATCGGCGTATTTTCAATAATCGTCGTATCGCGGGCGGGATCCATGCGCGTTGTTATCGCCCAAATCACATCTTTCCAATCGCGTATATTTATATCAGCATCTGTGATGATAACAAATTTCGTGTACATGAACTGGCGCAAAAATGACCACACACCAAACATGATCCGTTTTGCATGACCCGGATATTGTTTTTTGATACTGACTATCGCCATACGATAGGAGCAACCTTCAGGGGGTAAGTAAAAATCAACAATTTCAGGAAATTGCTTTTGCAAAATGGGTATAAAAACTTCATTCAAGGCGACTCCTAAAATCGCAGGTTCATCGGGAGGACGACCAGTATAGGTGCTATGATAAATCGGTTGATGACGGTGAGTCAGACGTTCTATTGTTAATACGGGAAATTTTTCGACTTCATTATAATAGCCCGTATGATCACCAAAGGGCCCTTCGGGTGCCATTTCGTCTGGGTAAATAAACCCTTCTAATACGATTTCTGCCCTGGCAGGTACTTGGAGGCTATGTGTTAAACAGCGCGTCACTTGAGTTCGACTCCCACGCAGTAAACCGGCAAAGGCATATTCTGATAAAGTATCCGGTATCGGTGTGACTGCGCCCAAAATAGTCGCCGGATCAGTACCTAATGCAACTGCAACGGGAAATGGTTCGCCGGGGTGAACTTTTTGCCATTCCTGAAAATCCAATGCACCGCCTCGGTGAGATAACCAGCGCATAATCACTTTATTTTTATCAATGACTTGTTGGCGATAAATGCCTAAGTTTTGACGGGATTTATGTGGCCCTTGTGTGATGACTAGCCCCCAAGTGATTAGTGGTCCAGCATCTTGAGGCCAACAGGTTTGGATTGGGAAGCGGGATAAATCTACTTCGTTGCCAATCCAGATATTTTCTTGACAGGGGGCTTTGCTGACCACTTTTGGGGGCATGTTTAAAACCTGTTTAAAGAGCGGAAACTTATTCAGGGCATCTTTAAAACCTTTAGGTGGTTCAGGCTCTTTCAAAAATGCGAGTAATTCGCCGACTTCACGCAAAGCGGTTACAGAACTTTGTCCCATGCCGAGTGCGACCCGTTGTGGCGTACCAAATAAATTACCCAAAACGGGGATAGTATGCCCTTTGGGATTTTCAAATAATAAGGCAGGCCCTCCGGTTCGTAAAGTGCGATCACAGATTTCTGTCATTTCCAAATAGGGGTCAACTTCCAGAGAAATGCGTTTCAGTTCGCCCAATTCTTCAAGTTGAGTAATAAAATCGCGTAAGTCTTTATAGTGCATTTTAGTTCCTATTATTCTGTCGGGTGCATTCCAGCTTAAACTCTGATACTTAGCGTTCCAAGAAGTAAAAAAAAACCAAGTTTCTTAAAGAAACTTGGTTTCTCAGGATTTAGTATAGCACTAACGCACTGAGTACAACGGATTTAGGAATGAAACGGATTAAATATAATAAATTCATAGTGTTAATGTGATCGAGGCGATCACAACGTTTTTTAAAATCCGTTTATTTCGTAAATCCGTTGTACTCATTAGAAGCATTACTTCCATTTGCGGCTTAACTTAAAAGTATCATCGCCAAAGTTATGGATAGCTGTGACGATACGATCTTCTATTTTATCCGCGTTCCAAGGTCCACATCGGTTATTGTTTAAAAACAGCGCGTATCCATAAACCTGTCCATCTTCAGTCGCCACATATCCTGCTAAAGTGCTAACCTTCCTTAAAGAGCCTGTTTTTGCACGAATTTTTCCGCGTGCGGGGGATTTAGCTAAACGCTGTGATAAAACGCCATTAGCTCCCATTACCCGTAATGTAGAGAGAAAATCGGGTCCGATATCAAAACGGGAAAATAAGCGCGTGAGTAAATCTGTTATTGCACGAGTGGTCAAACGGTTTTTTCTTGACAAGCCAGAACCATCAACCAATTCTACTCCCTGTATATTGACCCCATTGAGGCGTAAAAAGTCTTTTACCAATCTTAACCCTTCGGCATGTGTACCCGGTGTGCCATATCGCTCTGCGGCAATGGTTTTGATAATTTGTTCAGCCGTCAGATTATTGGAGTAAGTATTTAATGCCTTTAAAATTAATGATAAAGGCTCGGAGAGATGTTTATACAATTCGTTTGCAACAATGGGGCGAAAGACGACTTTGGAGGAATCGTTTATTTTGACTCCGGCATCGCGTAACAAGGTTCTGAAAGTTTCTGTTGCATAACGTATTGGGTTGTCAACATTAAGACGGATGACTTTTTCTTTTGATCTGATGGGCAGTTTTCCTCCGACGCGCATTTTGACGTTGCCCATTTCTTGTTCGCTTCGGCGAACTGACACGGTATTTTTACCCCGTTTAATCGTTTTTGCGGTATTATGCAAGTGCATATAAGGGAGGGCAGGTTCTAACCAGGCATTGACTCTTGAACCGACGTTTTGCCCGGGTTGGAGATGAATCTCAATGCTATTATAATTCAAGGTTAATACGCTCAGTTTGGCATCATAAGCCCGCTGGCTGCGTTCTAATTTCCATTCTGGTGCCATGTCATATTGATCGAAGAAATGCGCGTCTATCACAATGCGACCAGTAATTTCATTAATGCCACTGGCTTTGATTTTTTTCGCAATTGGCCACAGTTTTTCGGTGATTAGCGTGGGATCTCCGCCGCCACGAATGATTAAATCGCCAAAAATCGTGTCACCTTTTCGTGAACCGCTATATAAAAACTGCGTTTTGAAGCGATATTCTGGTCCTAAATAATGTAGAGCCGCAGCGGTTGTGATGATTTTCATTACCGATGCGGGCAATAAGGGCTTATTGATATTGGAAGCATAGACGACTCTACCGCTTGGCATCGCCACCACACTGACAGAGGTTTTATTGTCATCTAAACAAGTGGCGTTCAATGCCTTGTCAATTTCTTGGTTCAGTAATGGATTGTCTTGTGAATAGGCGGGAGTCGCGAACAGGAGACTAAACCCAAAAAGACATGAGGTGAAACGTCGTAAGTCGGAATTTAACATTATTTCAATTATCAGTTAGTTATTGGAGTTGTACGAATGTCTGAGAAAGCTATAGCTGAGAAAGTTATAGCATGTATCGTGCCAGAGGAAATTTTCGACATTTGAGCAGGATTAAATGGATTAAAGGATTAACAGGATTAATAAGAGTTGAAATTGGAGTTCAACGCTTTAGCTTTGGCGGTTTGGAGTCCAACGCTTTAGCTTTGATTCTGTTTTTAACTATTTGATTTTAAATACGTTTTCTTAAACTTAATTCGCATTATCGTCTTAAATTCTCTTGAGCACAGCGAAAATAAAGAAAGTTCATGGTTTTTAAATCCTGTTAATCTCTTAATCCGTTTAATCTTGTTCAAAAAATTTTGATTGGCGAAGGCATTATAAATAATATTATAATTTGTAGTCGTTATGTCAGTGGGTTTCGTTCCCACTCTATCCCTATTTTCGACGCAGAGCGTTAAGGAAAGCATTCCCAATATCCTGTTGGGAACGATAACAAGAACATTTGCTCACCCTACTTGGTTGCCAGAAAATTAAAGGCTTTAAATGGATACTGTATTGCATTAAAAAATTGCTCAGAATCCAAAGGCTCTTTACCGTCAAGCCAATCTTTGATGAGGAACACCGAATATGAATGCTGTTGGGTTAAAAAATTGAATATTTCATCCGATGTAAAACCAAAAGACTTTAATCCAGAGCGAGTACACTCAAACAAAAGATGAGGTTGACAACGTTGTAGTAGATTATTAGCACCATGAAATACGTCTAACTCACTGCCTTCTACATCAATTTTTATAAAATCAATGTGTCTATCTGATGGTACAACATCATCCAGTCGTTCACACTTAACCGTTAACGGCTTCACGTTATCATCAAGCGGTTGTCTACGTTTTAATCCACTAAAACCGGAACTCTGAGGATAGTAATGGAAGGTTGCCTCATGGGGTGTATCACTGAGTGCTATCTGTAGAACATCCACATTTGGAAATTTGCGTCGAAGCCATTCTGCCTTGTATGGAATCGGTTCAATGGCAATATGATTACCGTGAGGTGAAAGCTGTAACATTCGATTTAACATTGAACCAATATGGCATCCTATATCAATACAATTCATGGGTTCTTGAATTATACGTTCCATCATCATATTGATTCGTGAAGATTCCATGTATATTTCTTTGAGTTCAGGATGTTTCCAACGTTTCCAACTGTTCCTGAAATTCACCATCTTCTTTAGAAATTGTGCTGGCTGCTGAAGAGGAGTAGCAATGAGACGGTGAGCAATATAATCTCTCAAGGTATATTCTTTCATTATATTTGTTTTCTAATTACTCATCAAGTTCAGTATTAGAAGTAATTGGTAATAAGGGATTTTGTAATGGGGAATAAAAAATTACCCATTATCCATTTTTAATCAGATTTTTCCCCATTATTGCGAATTAAGAGTTGAAATTGGAGTCCAACGCTTTAGCTTTGGCGGTTTGGAGTCCAACGCTTTAGCTTGGGCTCAGTTTTTAACTACTTTATTTTAAAACAGTTTCAAAAAATAAATTCGCTGGGTTAATCTATTAAGACGTTTAATCCTGTTCAACAATTTTCATTAAGGAACATTCCTAACAGGAATTTTAAAGTCGTCAGCTTTGTACAGGACATTTTTTTATAATTCATTGATTTAAATCACTTTCCATTGTTAGAATCAGAATGAACAGAATTTAAGAATGAACAGAATTTAAAACTTCATAAGTCAATGAAAACTCACTTGATTTTTAATTCTGAAAATTCAAACATTCTGAAAATTCTGATTTCGAGGCTAACGTTTTTTTAACGAAAAAACGTTAGCCTCGAAAACAAGAAAAAATGTCCTGTACAGAGAGTCGTCAGTAAATAAAATAATGTAACGACTCAGTCTTTTAGTTAGCCAAAAGCTTTGTACAGGACAATTTTTTATAATTCATTGATTTCAATCACTTTCAATTGTTAGAATCAGAATTGACAGAATTTGAGAATTCACAGAATTTAAAACCTCATAACTGATGTTACGCAAAGCGATTCTATTCGAGCTTAGAAATCCGATTTTTTGAAAAATCGGATTTCTTAAACCTCTTGGAAACATAGTGCGTCACATCAGCTCATAAATCAATGAAAACTTTCTTGATTTTTCATTCTGAAAATTCTCAAATTCTGAAAATTCTGATTTCGAGGCTAAAGTTTTTTCGTTAAAAAAACTTTAGCCTCGAAAACAATAAAAAATGCACAAAAAGCCAAAAGTTAAAACGTTTGCCCAAAGCTGAAGCGTTGGAATCCAAAAAACGCTTATTTACTTTTCCCCATTATTACCATTATCTCCTTTCTCATGTTGATATTGTGTCACCAAATCCGTTTTAAGTTGAATATCACGCCGAGAAGTCGTTTTTCTCCTTGAGCTTCTTGATGTGGTTGGCTTTGTTGCTTCTTGTGAGGAATCATCAATGCTCGGTGCTTCCATTTGTTGAACTTCCAATTCAGCTTTTTCAGTTCTTTCAGCGGATTTTTCCAGTGGCACAACTGTTGTCGATTCTCTCGTTTGAGGGACTGGCACCGCCTCTACTTTAACTTCTGCTTTTGGTTCACTAGGCGCAACAGAAGACTGCGAACTGGGTGGTGTTACCTTGCTCGGTTGCGACACTTCAGTCGATATTTTCCGTCTTATACTACTGAATGCGCTGAAAATGAGAATAAATATCGCACGGATCACATAAAATACCATCTTCACGAGCCCAATAATCTTATTAA
>JAOZSV010000488.1 GCA_029939505.1 Thiotrichaceae bacterium
ATTTTGCTTATAATCATAGTAAATACCAGAAACCTCAATTTGTTGATTCGGTAATGTAATCCCCAGCAATGGTTTGAGGTATTTATTAATCATGGCGACATCAAATTCTAAATAGTAGCCCACTAAAGGGCGAGAACCGATAAAATCTAAAAAGCATAAGATTGCCTCATCAGCTTCTCTTCCATTTTCCAAATCACAATGACGTAAATGATGAATTTTGATACTGGCTTCATTTATCTCGGTGCGTGGTTTGATAAATAATTCTAACTTTTGGCTCGTCAATATCTTATTTTTATTAATCTTGACTGCACCAATTGAGAGAATTTCGGCTTTTTTAGGATTGATATTTGTGGTTTCGCAATCAAAGCAAATCAGTTCATTATCAGGTGGTTCAGCGAATAAGTACGCATATTTTTCAAGTTTGAGTTTTTTGCGATTGCGCCGCTTTTGTAGATTTTTTAACATGAGAGTTTTTTTTGAAATTCAAAAATTGAGGTCAATTTTTACTCTTTTTTTGAAAATGATTAGATTTAGAAATCCGATTTTTTTCAAAAATCGGATTTCTTAAACCTCGTTTCAATCATTAAATCATTGTAACGACTCACCCTTGAAATCAATTTCAAGGCTGAAAGCTAAAGTCTCCTAAAGGAGACTGAAAGAAGATTGATTCAATTATTTTTATTTTAGCAGGCTTTAGCTCTTAGCCTTGAAATTGATTTCAAGGCGGAGTCGTTACAAATTATTAAGCATTTAATTCGTTTTAATGAGGCAAGAAACCCAGTTTTTTGAAAAAACTGGATTCGAGGCTAAAGTTTTTTCTTCAAAAAAACTTTAGCCTCGAATTCTAAAAAGTTTAAATTATAACCGTGTGCAGTATATTTATTAACAATTCGCACAATTTCTTTTTGTTCGTTGAGGTCAAGCAGGCATTCACTCATTTCCAAACAAAAAAAAACCTGACAGGTTTAAGTACCGAAGCACAAATTTTAGCACTTTTTGGAGTCCATTCGAGGTTTTAGTTTTTTGAAGAAAAACTAAAACCTCGAATCCTTTAGATTTGGACGTGACCCTTTTTGGAGTCCATTCGAGGTTTTAGTTTTTTGAAGAAAAACTAAAACCTCGAA
>JAOZSV010000154.1 GCA_029939505.1 Thiotrichaceae bacterium
GGTGAAACGAAACCCACCACAATTAACCTGTTAGCAAGTAGCAAGTAGGGTGGGTTTTTCTCGTTCCCACGCGCCGGCGTGGGAATGCAGTCAGGACGCGCCAGCGTCCAGTTCATCATCACTGAAAGAACTGAAAGAACTGAAAGAAAGGAGAAATGACAATTCTCGTTTAACTTCGACGCTGGCGCGTCGAGAATGCGTTCCCACGCCGGCGCGTGGGAACAAGAAAATAATTTTATCAACTTTAAATGCGCCCACAAGTGCTTGAACCGGGGATGAGACATAAAGTAACACTAAGTCTCCTTCTTCTAAAAGTTTTGGACGAACACGGAGAAGTTCAACCGTTTTTGTACGTTCAAATATTTTATCGGCGTATTTAGGGTGGACTGACAAAAGTATGTTGCTGGACATAAAATGACCTCTTTAACTTGTTTGAACACCCTTATTACTATACTGCGGACACAACTTCAACTTTTATGTAGGGGAGCAGGCAAAATCTTTTTCGTGTAACACAAGCCTCATTCCTAATGAGGCTTTAATAACTTTTGAGGTTTCAGTTTTTTTCAAAAAACGAAAACCTCGAAACGAAACTTTTAATCCACCTTCTTTGAACCGGATTTTAGGCGTTCCGGTTGAAAATTTTTCTGGACAACTCTCCTAGTTCAGTATACACTAAGTTTTCAAATTAATCACTAATTGATGATTTTAACTATGTCAACTAAAAATAGCGTCTATAAAAATGCCTCAAGGAAAGAATATAACCTCACCACCGAGCAGACACTTATCGGAAGATATCTCAGGAATCTGCTCAAAAAACGTGCAGAGCAAGGGCTTTTATCTCGTGTCCATTCAATCAACACGCCACAATTTGATCCAAATGACTTAATGCCACAGTTAAAATCTAATAACCTGACAACTTTGAGCCTATTTAGTGGCGGTGGCGGTTTAGACTTGGGCTTTGATAAAGCGGGATATACCCACCAAGGTGCTTATGAAATCATACCTATTTGTGGCGAAACCTTAAAAAACAACCGTCCAAACTGGAGGATTCATAGTGGCTCTGAAAAGGGCGATGTCACTCAAATCAAATGGCAAGATGAGATTGGCTCAATAGATGTTATCCACGGTTGTCCGCCATGTCAGCCTTTTTCTATTGCCGGGCAACAGGAAGGCGAAAATGATGAAAGGAATATGTGGAGTGAATTTATAAGGGCGGTCAATATCATTAAGCCTAAATCTTTTGTTGCTGAAAATGTACTCGGACTACTCAACCCTAAATTTCGTGGCTTTGTTCAAGAACATATATTGGATAAGCTCCCTGATTACCATATCCTTCTGTTTGAACTAAATGCCGCTGATTTTGGTGTTCCCCAAATAAGACGACGGGTATTCTTCGTCGGTTTTCGTACTTTGGCGAATTTTAAACATTTCAAAATTCCACAACCCACTCACATAAGCTCTGAATTAGAGGGAACCTGTTTTGATAATATTTGTCGCACAAATGATCTATTTGAAAATACCTTGCCTAAAACGATGGGGGTTAGAAAAGCATTAGGGCTTCCTGACATCGGTTATGACTCTTTGGCCCCCACCTTAAGAAGCGCGTTTACTGGCAAAAGAAATACCACTTCGGTGTTGAATAGTACCGCCGGACAGAAAGTTTGGGGAAATATAGGAATATGGCCCAACGGCGTACAAGCTAATCGCGACAAAGCTTCTGCTTTTCCAGCAAAATACGATCATTTCCGACTCTCAGTACAAGATTGTGCCTTATTGCAAGGATTTCCAGAAGAGTGGTGTTTTGCGGGTGCTGTCTATCAGGTGTTAGGCCAAATAGGTAATTCCGTGGCACCTCCGGTTGGCTATCAAGTCGCAAAAGCGGTGGCTATTGCCCTGTTATTAGGGACAGAGCAGTAGCGTAGGGTGGGTAGAGGGACGAAACCCACCATTCATAAGTCATTCAAAAGGTGGGTTTCGTTTCACTCTACCCACCCTACGCTTCAATGCCATTAAGTTAAGGGCAGACACGCAGGTCTGCCCCTACCAAACCCCGCGTATTATGTCATTGTAGGGGCGAACCTGCGTGTTCGCCTGGCTTAACTTAATGGCATTGACCCTACGCTTGCTGACTGTCAACACAAAATCAATATGGTTTTGAACCAATTTATAAGCGACTTTTTACCTCTTGATAGGCACCCGGTAAATTTCTATCAAGGAAATAATCGTTGACAAGATGAATGTCTTTTTCTTGTTGAGAATTATCGCGTATATGATGCTGAAAATTGTCAGCCTTTTCATCCAGCAATCCAGGGTAAGTGCCAACCGCCAATTTATGTGCATTGGATTTGATGAGCAAGGGAATCTTATCATATTGATGACATTCATAACCATCTAATTCAAGCAATCGTTTTAATGCTTGCAATTGTTTAGTTTGTTCTGAAACGGCTTTAATACTGGGTATAACACCTTTTAGCATATAACGTAATAAATCAGCCGCTAAATAACGATCAAGGTGTTCATGCCAGTATTGATTGGCATAGTGTCGCAGACAATCTTGGCAAGAATGAGTACATTGGTTCGGACAATGTTCTAATAAATCAAGCGTTTCTTTAAGTATCTCATCAAGTTGTTGTCCAACTTGATCAGCATAACCGGCACCACCGGTTAAAGTATCAAACAAATAGACATCCGCTTCGATTGCCTTGTCTTCTTCAGTTGGCACAATACGAAATCCCGCACTAAATTCATTCGGATCAATATCTAGGGTTCGACTCGCTGCCAACAACAGGGCTTCAGACAAAGTACGCAAAGCATCTTCTAAAACATTTCGAGTAATAGAAGATGGCATGTTTGTCCTAAAAGGGTGTTTAATGGATATGCGAATTAACAGCAGATCAGAACGGAAAACGCTTCCAAGCAAAACGGGGTGTAATTGACCATTACAGTAGTAGTATTCGTTGTCAGTGAATTTCTTATTTACCAAGTAAGGACGTTTATGCCGGCCTTCCAACTTATCATCAAGGGACGTACCAATAGGTGCAGCCGCACCGCATTTTTCACAGATATTAAAACCTTCCTCTGTGCCAACATCTTTACCTTTATTAACGATAATCAAGCGGCGATCTGAAGTTTGGGTAAAACGCCCATGCACACCGATAGCGTTCCAGTCAAAATCCTCTTCCACCGGCAGAGGAAATTGTGCTGAACTGGCATACGTCCATTCTTGGTCATGGTCATATTCTTGAATTTCTCGACCTTTTTCTGGACGAAAAACTTCCGGTATCAGCATTTCAGATTCTTTCAATAAACAGTGACAAACGGGACATTCAGGCAACGTTAGCGTATGCTCGTCTTCAAAAGTATCCTGTACATAACTACACTGAGTGCAATGAACATATTGAGGCCTTTTTTTCTGAAACAAGGGAGCCGCTTTGTCGATGTCAGAAGTTTTTGCTGCCGCACTGGTGACACCACCGGCACGATAAGTACGTTTATCGACAATAACAATCCGTCCCGGCGCGTATTCACTTAAAGCTTTAGCAATGCTTTGCTGCGGTTGCTCTTTAATACTAATACTGTTACCTTTTTTTATCCCTTCTTCAATCGGAAAACTGCACAAATCAGTTGGAAAAGCGTACATGGGCAGAAAGCCATTGTCAAATAAGAAATTAAGCAATTCTTCTGCATCGCTTTCTTTCAATGTGACGGCGTTCAGTTTATCTAGCAAAGTTTTAGATATTTCCTGCAACCATTGCGATCTATTTGGCACTTCAATGTCAGGCAACCATTCTAAAATGTGTTCACGTTGCTTGCCAACAGATGCGATGACATTTTGCCGAACCCATGTATCAAAAGCCAATAAATTCACTGGATTATCTGTTTTACTATCAAAAAAATCTTGAGTGTCTCCGAGTGCTGAAAACAAGTTTGAAGATGATTTCGCCTTGATTTTCCCTTGGTCAATTGCAGTATGGAAAAACGTTTGAAATAAGAAAGCGTGAATATGCCGTTTAGCAATTTTTTCGTTGTTCACATTAACGACTGGCTTTCTGGGTTCGCCAGCAATGATTTTGTCGGGATAATGAAAATAATAGCCATCGTGATGTCCACCTTGGGCATAAGTAATAACCGTTGACACCGCAGAACCACGCCGTCCAGATCGCCCAGCACGTTGCTGATAATTTTCTCGTTGTGGTGGCACATTGCGTAAACCAACCGCCGTCAATGCACCAATATCCACCCCGACTTCCATCGTTGTGGTACAACTCAACACATCCACAGGACCCTCTTTTTTATCTAGCAAAATATCTTGGAATTGCAGTTCACGCTTTTCAGTTGTCGCATGGAGTTCACCCACATCTTTATGAGAAAGCTGTGCGGTGTGTTCTTCAGCCGTGATATGTCGAGGGCGCGTTTTTTGTGCTAAGGCACTCGCAACTGGATCGCGCCAAAACCGCTTACGGGTTTGTATGTACTGATGATCAGGTGATAACGATTCTACATTAGCACCACCACATTGAGGGCAATGGTTAGCAACAACGACGGGTGAAATGAAAGCACACATTTGACATTGATACCAAGCGCGTTCTAAATCCACGACAAGGCGAATTTGATTAGGATCAAGAAAGTAAAAGTTTTTTTCTTGAACACACAATTGTTCCCTTAAAACGCTCTCTAATTTGTTAATGATCTCATCAGATAAACCGCAATGATGGCTTAAGATATTTTTCAATTTCTTTCTGAAATCACCTTTATTGCCCCATTGCCCTCGCTGATAACCGGCGGATTTTTGACGTAGTGAGTTTGAAATGGTTTTATCAAAGGCATAATCTCGCAAAAGATCGTTGATCCATGCCATTGTGATATTGGCTTTTTCGGCATCCAAGCGTTTATCCAATTTGACAATCTCACGTTCTAATGATCTTTGGGCGCGTTTTGAGGGTTCTACATAACCAATGGTAGTGGTTTGTAAAGAATAATAAGGGTGGCAAAGTTGACGTAGCAAAGCTTCTTTATATTTCGCAGGTGGTGTGACATGCCAAGGTTCTCCCAAAGCATCTTCAAGATTAGCCTCGTAATTGTTATGAAATGTCAAAATATGTTCACGTAAATATCGTTGATCGTCCCGGTCAAAAAATTGCAGATTAAATTCAAAGGCAACTGCCACAAAAGCCACATAAAGTTCATGAGTGAATCGTGCTTCTCCACGTATCTTTGTCAAACGTTGTGCCGCTAAACAAATCGCTTGACGAAATGAATCCAATTCAACTTCTCTAGGGATATACAGTGCCAAGCGAGCGGCTTTTTGACGACCATCTGAAAACAACAATGATTTGCGTCCTGCATTAGGAGATTCTTGGCTTTCCTTTTTTTGTGGTGGTTGATTAATGACTTGCGCTTTGACCAAATTGGCAAACGTGCCTTCACCCTTGGTTTCTAAACTGCTCAATTTATAACGGAATTTTTCCAAATTCCGTGTACAAACAGGGCAATCTGAAAAAGTGATTTGCATTTTACCATTTACCGCTTCTGGTGGCATTATAGAAACATAAGCTTCCAAAAAATCACCCTTTTTGTTAGGTGATTTTCGTGCTATTCGTCCAGTCTGAATGTCGATCCAAATAGGTGTATGCGGTGCATCGGGATGAATGCTATTTTCCACCAAAATATGAATTTCATCTAAGGGCTGCACGCTTTCTTGTCCGATATTGCCACTGGGCAGGTGCAATAGAAAATCGCCTTGAGTCCCTTGGATATAAGCGCGAATAAATGCTGAACCACAATCTTGATGAGTCAGCAGTTCATAGACGCGCCCCCCACAGTCACAATGCGTTCTTGGCGCGGTGTACAAACGGCCCAATAAATGTTTTTCTGTTGAAGTGTCTAATCGCTGATTGCAATTGGGATTAATACACGCATAGAGACTGGGTAATCCTCGATAAAACAGGTGCAAACGCATCGGGGCGAGGACTCTTTTATCTAAGCGTTGTGCAAAAGTGCATAAGGCAAGCAAGGCAGAAGTCGCCTGTATTTGAGTGTTTGCCGATACCTTAGGGAATAACTGTTGAGCTAATTTTCTAAATTCGACGGCTTTGCCACTCACTTGTTTGATGAGTTTTTCAGCCGGACCAAAACCCGTTAAATGCTCATACAGATATTGATGAAGATCAGCCGCCTTTTCAGTCGGCCATTTGAGGGCTTTTGCCAATGTCTGAACGCTATCAATAGCAATTTCTTTATCAATAGAGTAGTCATAAAATTTTTTGAGATCAAAATCAGCTAAAGATTGGGCTTCTGCTGATGTACCTACCTTAGCACCACGCCGCTTTTCTTGAACGCCAGTAATCAGTTGAAATTGGCGTTGAGTCTTTGAAGTTAAACCCGTTAAGTCGGCGGCAAATTTTTTAACAGCGACTTTAGCATCTTCAGTTTCACCTAAACTGGCACTGGTTAAAATGCAGCGCATTCTTTCTCTAGGAATCCCTAAACGCGCTTGCAAACGTCGAATCAATAAAGCAACTTCCGCTCCACCGGTGCCTCTGTACATATGAGCTTCGTCAAGTACAAAAATAAATTCGTTGCGCTCATCTGCTTCCAGCCAATCTTTGGTTTGTTGAAATAAATCACGTTCTATTGGCCTCATTAACATATACTCAAGCATAGAGTAATTGGTAATTAAAATGTCTGGACAAGCTTTGTGCATTTCATGGCGCGTTAGTAATTCACGATCATTGGGCTGAGTTTCTAAGCGTTTGTCCCAATGATATTTATTACGCCCTTTTGGGGTAGTGGCTTTCTCCATTTTGTTCAAAGCATAAAAACCTTCCAAATCCTTGCTTGGCCATCTGCCCAGTTTTTCTAACGCCTCTTTTCGAGCCAGAAACTCATCTTTCAAGTAATATTCATCAAAAATAGGCTCAATATATTGACGATCTCTATTGGCTGAACGTGGTCCCGGATAAGGTGTACGGCTATTGTAAGCACCAAAGCGCACTCGCCGCCCCCGATTTTGTGCTAATAATTCGGCAACCTTCTCATTCCCAAATAGCCGCCGCAATCTGGATAATTGGTCATTCACCAAAGCATTCATGGGATACAATAATAATGCACGACAACCCGGTTTTTCAGCGGATTTCGGACGTTGCAATGCTTCAAGCACTAATGAGCCGAGAATCGGCATGAGAAAGCTCTCAGTTTTACCAGAGCCAGTACCCGTCGCAACGATTAAATCGTGTTTATCCGTTAAGAAAGCTTTTAATGCCTCGGTTTGATGTCTATAAGGTTCTGGATAAATACCGACGTTGAAATCAACCAGTTGCGAAAGTATTTCTTTAACAGGTTGCGGCATATCTATTTCCGCATAAGGCGCACCTTGTTCATAAATAGGGGTGGATTCAATAAAGGGACGTTGAAAAACCGTGCCTTCTTGATCCAATAAACACCGCCGTTCCTTAATCAAACTGGTATCCTTGATATGATATTGCATTTCAAGGTAAGAGATTAAGGTTTCTTTGAGTGCCTCAACGACATGTTGGACACTGTAATCTTCTGTCTTATCCATCTATTTTCTCCTCAATTATTGAAATACCCAATTTTTGTACGTGTTTAAAAATTTCTCCTTTAAAATCAATTGAAAACTCATAAACCAACGGTAAGCGACTATGAACTTCATCCCCTAAAGCTAACAATAAACGCCGCTGTGTTGTAGGAAGCCAACTACGGAATATTAATTTTCCTTGTTTTTCATCAAGTAGCTCAAATTTGGCGTTGGTAGAACATTGATAAAGCGCATCTAATCCATACAAGAGTTTGCGAATTTCGATATCTTGCTCAAGCCTGCTTTCGCGGTGCAAACGTACCGACTTTTCATCTGTCAACATCCCTAAGTAATAAGTCACAAAAGTTTGCTTAAAGCGATAAAGCACTATGTCTTTGGGTGCAAAGGCGAGTTTTTCTGCCGGTATCCAACGGTAATATTGCAAATTAGTTTTGCACAAACGAGGCATATAAACCTCAAAATCAGTCAAATCACTACCACTGGGGTTGAGACGTTTACGTGCATCATCAAGTAAATTGCGTGTCCAAGAGCAGATATCCGCTTCTGCTTCACCCACCCAATCTTCAAAACCTTGCCAGTCAATACCTTTCCGAACAAAATGCGCGGTATCTTTTGATTGTACACTCCTGACAAATCCTGTAGGTTGTATCCTTTTTCCAAAACGTGTCTGGAGTGATTTTGTATCCATTCCGCCAATTAAAAGTATTTGACCATTATGTAATCTAACCAAACGTAAAGGCGCAGGTAGCCAATAACCGTTACCGAGTTCAGCGACATCACCGACTTGCTTGAGTTGATCAAGGACATGGCGAATGGGATCGTCAGAGTCTGTCTCTTGAAAATTCTGCCCAAGGGGATTTAATTGGCGTTTGACTTGGTTCATCAATTTGGTTACAAAAACTCGTTGCACCGTTGTCGTGCTATGACTCAAGGTGTATAACGCATGTCGTAAATATTCGGCAATGATTTGATCAGAGGTTGGCGTTGTCTCACTCCCACTCAATCCAAGGTTGTGAATAATTTTTTTTAACGCTTGTTGTGTGTTGATAACATGCATAGTGTCTATTCATTTTTCAGATTACGGCGTAGCAGTTTGTCTATCCGTGTTTCATGGATGCCTTCAGGAAAAACATGTTCCAATAGCCATTCTTTAATTTCCATCCAATCTTCTTCAGTCGCTGCTACAGCTCTGGGAATAAGCCACCCAAAAGCCAATGAATTTAAAATACTTTCTTCTGAGTCGTCAAAAATATCGACTAAATAACAATACGCTTGTCGCACACAAAGTTGCCATAATTGACTTGGATAAAAAATAGGACTATCAATGAGTTCATTTTTCAAAGATGAAGCATTATCATCCGTTGTCATCCATGACTGCCAATCTTGAGTGGGTATTGCACCACCCTCATACGCCGTCGTATTCAATTGACTGCGCCATCCGAGTACATCCGTATTAAAAATAGGTCCTAATTCACACAGTTCTATCGGCACAGGTAGGGTGGCGACACCTTCTACAAGGGTACCAAAAAATACGATATGGGGTGCCAAATCGGTTTGCCCTAATAATCTTTGGGTAATCATTTGACGCAGGGCTACTGCATAACTTTCTAAAGCAGAACGGTTTATCCCTTCAATGATAATGGCGCAAACATGTTCAGACATTTTAGCCTTTTTAATGGCTGTCTGTAAATAGTCGCTAAATTGTTGTCCATTGAGTAAACCAATGGGAATATGAATAACAGTTGGTTGTTGTTTTGCCGCGAGAGCTTGGGAACACACTTGAGCGATATTAAAAGCTAATGAACCTGAAAATACAATAAGTTCCCCCGCTGCCAAACCTGCTAAAATTTCTTTAGCTAATTTTTCGGCACTGCCTTTTATTAATCCAGCCGCTGCCTTTAAGTTACATGTTAAATGGTTAATAAAATCATCTTTTGATGATAGTATTTTAGGTGTATTGGTGAGTTCTAGCTGGCTGGTGTACAATCCAGTTTGTACGGTATATCCAACATTTTCGTTAGCTGGTGCAGTAGTATGATGCTGATCCAGTTCATCAAAAAACAATTCCCCTTGTTCAGTCACTTCTTTTTCTAATTTATTAATTTGCTGTTTTAAATTATCCAGCGCACTTTTTTTAGGGCTATCAGCAACTTTTTGACTCAGCATATCAACCTTATCAATCAACGTTTTTTCTAATTCTTCAACCTGCTGTTTGAATTTATCTGTAACTGTTTGATTCAGAAGTTCAACCTTATCAATCACGCTTTTTTCTAACTCTTCAACCTGTTGTTTGAATTTGTCTAAGTCAACCGTACTGACAGTCATATTATCAAGCTGATAATTGATCGCATTAACTACCTGTGACAATTTTTCAACTTGGTTAGGTAAGGTTTCAAAAACACTGAGTTGATTTTCTAACTTTTCGTCGTTATTTTCGAGTGCTGATACACGTTTTAAGACATTATCAAGTCCTTGTTTCACTTCAATATTTTTAATAATAAACTCAATCGTGGAATCTGGTTGAAAATAGCCAAACTCATAGAAACGTTGTATCAGAGAATGAGGTAATTGGTTCACTTCAGCGAGATAGGTAAAACAGCCAATATCCAATGAGGTATTAGGTGGAATAATATTCCCTTTTTCAAAATCAGCACTATTATCATAATTTTCCAGGCATTCTTGAAGTACCGAATGTGAACCTATCCAAGCTATCCAGATATGTGAAATGCGTTCCCATGCTGTTTGGCTTTTAGATGAAGTTTCAGAACCCTTTGCTTCTTTAATTAATGTTATAAAGCGTTGACGTACACCTTCTGGGTTATGGGGGCGAAATCCTGGTACTTTTGGAAGAGAGTCAATTAACTTCTTCTTTTTCGGATTATAAATTTCATTAAAAAACGCCCATAATTCGTCCTTTGATTTATTCAGTATAAAGGCACGTTTTTCTTTTAAATAGGGTTTAGGATTCATTTGAATATCAACGTAGTTCTTTTTTGATTTTTTTTGCTAATGCCCGCAAATGTGGTTCAACTATAGCAGACACATAAGGGTTAAAAATTTTGAGGTATTTGTTTAAATCTCCAGTATGCCGAGAAATTTTTTTCAACATACGCATACCTTCTCCACTGGCTTGCTGGGCACATTTTGCGCCAAGTTGATCCAAACTGGCAAGCCAACGGAGTTGTTGTATAACTTCATTAGGCAAGCGATATTCCGATTTTGAAGGAAGTTTTGGTTGTTGAATTAACGATTGTCCAAAATTACCAAAATCAAGTTTGATAAATAGTTCTTTGTTCTCAATACGTTCAATGACGACTTTTTTCGCTCTTTCTTGAAAGTCTTCTTTAGACTTTTCTGGATGAGGCTTAATAGTAATCGCTTGCCAACTTAAATCGTTTGCAGATTTCCAGAGAATACGAAAACCCATCAATGTAGGGAAGGATAAACCCACAAATGGATTTTCACAAACTTTAAGACTATAGGCAGGTAATGTCAAGTCATTTTGAAATTTCAGGAAAACCGCTGTTGGTAGTCTAAGATTTTCCTTATCGTCTGTACAATTTAGGGCAAGCGGTTTAGTATTAGAATTAAGTCTAAGCGTTGTATTGCCTAGTGTTAGTTGTCCTAAATCAATTAGCACTGGGGATGTACCATGAAAATCTATAGCTCTTTGTAAAAATTTTTCAGTTTTTATTTCCAGCGTTCCCTTAAGATAATTTCCCAATGGCTCTGTAACAGCAATCACAACATCATCAGTCTCCTTAATTTGTACTACGTTTTCATCTGTTCTAAAAATAGGCGGTGTTACCAATGAGAGTGTAATGGCTGGTGTTTTGATTTCCCTTTCCAAGTACCGATATGCCCAGTCTTCAACAATGCTAGGCTTTTTAGGCAATTGTATTTCTACACATTTCCAATTATCTTGAGGTTTTAATACACGCTGTACGATTTCAGGCGGGCATGTTACCTTATCATCCTTATGCAAAACTAAAAAATATTGTTCACCCCAATATAAATGTTCATTTAATAATCTACGTCCATGATCGCCTTGATGTGTAAACAAATTACCCGATTCAATGTTTAAACCAGGAATAGTTATCACATCCTTTGATATGCCATTTATTTCAACTTGATAATCTTGGCTATCAATATTAACTTGAATTGGCTTTTGGTGTGTAGAATTGCCATGAACTTCGCCATTAATCCCTTGTTTAATAACATAATTATCTTTTATGGCGGCTTTTTTAGTAGCAAAAACGATGGCGAGATACCAAGAAGGTGTTTTAAGGGTAGGATTGGATAAAACAATATCAAGCTGAAATGAATAATTATTCTTTTTTTCAGTGGATTGATGGGAACCACTAAAAATGGGAACTGTTGATGGCGTATTTTCTGTGAGCTGATGAGAATCACTGAAAATGGAAGGTTCTGAGGGCGTATTATGACTACTCGGGTGGTAATTTTCACAGGCTGATGTCCCTTCACCTTTGTTATGAGCGAAATGTGGCCTGTTATAGTTATAGTTATATAGGCTTTTAGCATGTACCCTTTTTTGACAAACTGGGCAACGAAAATCCCGTTGATCTGTCACTTGATAAGCATCAATAACTTTTCCAGTTTGTGTATCTATAGCGTATTCCATAAGTTACCCTCGTTCCCACGCTCCAGCGTCGCGGTTTGTGCGCGTCTCTAAAAAGCTGAAGTGTCTAGTAGCGTAGGGTGGGTAGAGTGAAACGAAACCCACCACAACTGTATTAATTGAGAAATGGTGCCACTTCGCTCCTACCCACCCTACTCTTACTTTATATATAGTTGGGTCGTATGACAGCGTCAACGACCTAAACTATACGCCTGCCCCTCATCATTTACGATGGTAAATAGGAGATATACTTTATATATGAGGGCCAATTATTTTTTTTCAACCCCTCTTACAGGACGATTTTCTATAACTCGACTATCTAGTTTTTGATGTGATTTAGCTTGACGACAATTTATTTTT
>JAOZSV010000351.1 GCA_029939505.1 Thiotrichaceae bacterium
GATGGTGTCTTGTGAGTTCATTTTCTAAGCATCGAAACTAAACCTGACAGGTTTTAAAAACCTGTCAGGTTTGACATTTCAATTTTTTTTCTGGATCCCACGCCGGCGCGTGGGATCCAGAAAATGGTATTATTGGTAAAAATATCCATTGATTCGTTCCAACGCTGGAGCGTTGGGAACGAGGGGAATTCAGTCAATTACCACCAAGATCATTAGGTTTATCTTTTAACTCAAAAACACCAAACGTTAACGCTTTTTGATCGATGACTTTAAGAATGGCACTATAGCGTGGTTCGGAAGAACCTTCTGTCGTAATGCAAGGTATATGTAACGTACCGTCTGAACGATAAATGACGGTGCAATCTTCTGGTATTGGCCATTGTTCTTTTATCTTTGAAAAGACCTCAATCGGATTATAACCACCTAATTCATCTATTGTTTTAAGTCCGGCATAACTACTCGGGAATGTATAAAGAGGATAAATGGTATAATTCCCATGCTGCTTAACCACTAGAAAAATATGCTGAATTGAAAAAAGACGAACAAACCAACTTTGCTCAACCTCAAGATTGACTAATTTTTGATTGAGCGTGTGAAGTTTTTCGGCAAGGGATTTAAAACCGGTACCTACAATACTTAACGAGTTATTACAAGACACTTCTAACAAAGAGACTGGTTTGTCTCCCAAAAATGCTGGCACAAGCCAAATTTCTTGGAATTTCAAGAGAGAGATAAAATCAGGTTGACCAGTTGTATTGTTAAAAGCGTTTTCTGGCGAAACGGTATAAGTAGGAAAAGGTGTTCCGAAAGTGACTTTCATCCCGGAGAGGTCTTGTATGTCTTGTATATTGAAGAACACCTCTACCCCCTGAATTGTCCCCGCCCATTCATCTTGATGAGCAGAAACGAACTGACTCACTTGTTCTAATGAGACATCAGTACATACCTCATTTGCTTGTGCAAAAGTTGGTATAGTTGATATCAGTAAACTACCCAAAAGGCACACGTTTGATAATCGTTTATTAATTAACATATTTTTTACCCGACAATTTGATTGTATCCTTTCAGTATGTGGAAAACGTTAAATTAACCCCGTTTAAGTACTGAAGCATAAATTTTCAGGTATTTTATTCGAGGTGAGCAAGCGTAGGCTGGGTAGATGAACGAAACTGGCCCCTTTTTATTTCTTGATATGGTGCCGCTTCGCTTCTACCCACCCTACCCTCCAATGCCATTAAGTTAAGGGCAGACACACAGGTATGCCCCTACAAAACACCGCGTATTCAGCTTAACTTAATGGCATTGACCCTCCCCTCGCTCCCCTCGCTCCTTCATTCATGAAAATTCCCCCCTTTAAGTGAAGTGCGGGAGATTTCTCGTTCCCACAGAACCTGCGTGGGAATGCGTATCACGAAGCTCCAACGTGTGGAAAAATGTTCTCGCGTTATCTTTAAGGTGTGACGCTGGAGCGTCACAGTATGCATTCCCACGCAGGATATGTGGGAACGAGAAAAAAACGTCCAAAGCTAAAGCGTTTTCGAGGTTTTAGTTTTTTTGAAAAAAAACTCAAACCTCGAACTCCAAAAAACGTCCAAAGTTAATGTTGGATACCAATTTCAACTCTTAATTCGCATTTCAAGGCGGAGTAGTTACAAAATTTGAAGCCATAAATTCTTGATAGCCTCTTAATAATATTAAGAGGCAATAAATTTGATTTTGTCTATCGTTTTTTGAAAATATTTTTCTTTTTTGAAAATTTCTCTAAACTCCCCTATTTATCAGGCATCGCGTTTAATTATTTTTTTTTAGATGTTTTGAACTTTAAATGACAATTTATTATTCTTTAATAATTCATAGCCATTTCATCAGGTACTCAATATCTGATTTTAGGTTAGGAACAGAGGCTGGAGGGCAAAAAAAACACTTTGCCCACCCTACATGTATGGATTTTTCCTTAACTTAATGGCATTGATGCCGGCGCGTGGGAACCCGTCAAATTTTGACGACGCTCCAGCGTCGAGCATAAACAATGTTTTACGCTTTACGCTTGCTGATTTTTTAAGCCAGGCATACTACCAACGACTAATTGATAGCCAATTGTCTGCAATGCTTTTTCTATATGGGATAATTTAGAATCTTGATGTGGATCAAGCAAACAAGAGACTTCTTTTTCATCACTGTTGAGACGTTTAGCCAGTTCAATTTGACTCAGAGAGGTACGACGCATCGCATTATAAAGTGTCGCTTTCACCGCCATCTGTGCTGGTAAGAAGACGAGATAATTTTTCTGATGAGTTAGTGAAGGTTCAGGGATAACTTCATTATCACTAATACGTCCAGCTATTGCCTCTTCAAGACAATCAGCCGCTTGATGAAGTGCATCCGCTAAATTCTCACCTTGGGTAATTGCTTCTGGTAAATCGACAAATGTCACCACAAAACCACCGTCTTTGGTTTCAGGTACTAGCGTCGCTGGAAAAGCAAAGTTATTCATTTTAAACGACCTTTAGAATGAGTCACAATAATAAAATTTGATACATTACTATAAATCATCTCTCGTTAAACCAAGCTGATTCAGCATGGCAGATAATGTACCACTTTTAAGTTCGCTTTTTAGATTAGGGACGATAGTGCGTTTTTTACCATAGTACAAGGTGCAATGACTACCTTTGCCCCGTTTTTTAACAAGCTCAACTGTTACATCATTTTTATGTCCTGCATTTTTCACTTTTTTGACAAATTCATTGCCTGTCATTTATTCTCCTTAATATTAACGGTTTGCATCTCAATCTCCTACTAATAAACTAAACTCAGTTTAGTCCATTATACTGAAGAGTACAACTGATTGAGGAAATAAACGGATTTTTTAATTGAGTAGAATAAATTTCATTTTTAATTTTTCAAGGAAATATTTTTATCTCAAGTTTCGGAGTTCAAAATGGTCAGTAATTATCAGTAATTATTTGATTATTAAAGAAAAAAATATTTCGTTCTTATAAAGTCGATGACTTGACAAATAAAAATCGTTGGAAAAAGCAAAGATTTAGATTAGCCAATCTTGACGAGATTCATTAATCTGATTACCGAAAATCAAGGCATTTTGATTAATATTTCAAATTCATCCAAAAGTACAAGCGTAGTAATTAAGCTCAAAAACTTTTAACCTTATTTACCCACACAAAACGTCGAAAAAATTTGCCCCAGTAAATCATCAGTGGTTAATTTACCCGTGATTTCACCCAGCGCGTTTTGTGCTTGGCGTAACTCTTCTGCGAGTAATTCACTTTGATCAGTCTGAGCATGATTCAAAGCGGTTATAAAAGCATTTTTGGCTCGTTGTAAACTATCCAGATGGCGGCGGCGTGCTATAAAACTGCCTTCGGTACTACTGTGTAATCCCATTTTGTCTTTTAAATACGCTTTTAAAAGCCCAATGCCTTCCCCTGTTTTAGCCGATAAATATAACACGCCGTCTGCATTCATGCCGGCACGATGATGACTGAGATCAATTTTATTGCGGATAATTAAAGGTGATTGATACAATTCTGCTAATAAATTCGCGTTTTCTTGATCCTCGTGATGACGATCATCTAGTAGCAATATTACCAGATCAGCCTCTTTAATGGCGAGTTTTGTGCGACGAATGCCTTCTTGTTCGACAGGAT
>JAOZSV010000155.1 GCA_029939505.1 Thiotrichaceae bacterium
AAATCCGATTTTTGAAAAAAAATCGGATTTCTAAGCTCGAAACGTATGAGGTTTAAGAAATCCGATTTTTGAAAAAAAATCGGATTTCTAAGCTCGAAACGTATGAGGTTTAAGAAATCCGATTTTTGAAAAAAAATCGAATCGAGGCTAAAGTTTTTTCTTCAAAAAAACTTTAGCCTCGATTTCTAAATCTCAAATCGAAAAAGCGAGTTTTGCAAGAGGCTCTTTAGAAAAAATCATTCCGTCAATTCGTTGTACTGGGGTGGTGAAAATTCGGCTTTTTTAATCAAAAGTTGAACCCATTCTTATGACTTTATATAAATAATGCTTTAAAAAACAATTACTTACATTTTTCTGCCTTCATTCACCATTCTACTAAGATTTTTTTTCAAACTTCGCCCAAGAATCACGTAAGGTGACAATACGATTAAAAACCAATGCTTCTTCTGAACTCTCAACATGATCAACACAAAAGTAACCTTGCCTCTCAAACTGATAACGTTCACCCGGTTTGGCATTCGCTAAACTGCCTTCCACTTTACTCATCGTCAACACTTCCATTGAATTAGGATTCAGCGCCGCTTTAAAATCAGCACCGCCCGCGCCCGGATTGGGTTTATTAAACAAACGATCATAGAGTCGAATCTCAGCCGTGATGGCATGGGGTTCAGAAACCCAGTGAAGTGTGCCTTTGACTTTACGCCCATCAGGTGGTGTAATTCCGCCTCGTGTTTCTGGATCGTAGGTACAGCGCAATTCGATAATCTCTCCATTCTCGTCTTTGATGACTGCTTGACAAGTGATGAAGTAAGCATAACGCAATCTGACTTCACGCCCTGGTGCTAAACGAAAAAATTTTTTCGGTGCGGCTTCCAGAAAATCGTCTTGTTCAATATATAAAACCCGTGAAAATGGCACTTTTCGAGAACCCATACTGGCATCGTTGGGATGATAAGGGGCTTCTAACTCTTCAACTTTATCTTGAGGGTAATTTTCAATCACTACTCGTAAGGGCTTTAATACGCCCATCACTCTGGCTGTTTTGGGATTTAAATCATTCCGAATGCAGTTTTCTAATACCCCCATTTCAATATGCGTGTCGTTTTTTGTGACACCAATGCAATCACAGAAATCTCGAATGGCTTCCGGCGTATAACCCCGTCTTCGCATTCCAACTAAAGTGGGCATACGGGGATCGTCCCATCCGCTAACAAGTTGATTTTCAACAAGTTCCTGCAACTTACGTTTACTGGTTACTGTATAATTCAGCGATAAGCGAGCAAATTCTATTTGTTGTGGATGACTGGGTGTTTTTAACGTGTCTAATATCCAGTCATATAAAGGGCGATGATCTTCAAATTCCAAAGTACAGAGTGAATGTGTGATGCCTTCAATCGCGTCAGAAAGGCAATGGGTAAAATCGTACATGGGGTAAATACACCATTTGTCGCCTGTGATTTGATGCGCGATTTTTATGATGCGATATATGATCGGATCCCGATTGTGAATATTAGGCGATGCCATGTCAATTTTTGCCCGTAAAACATGTTCACCTTCGGCAAATTCTCCCGCTCTCATGCGTGCGAATAAGTCCAGATTTTCTTCAATTGAACGTTCACGATAAGGGCTGTTTTTACCTAACTTACGCGAAGTGCCACGATCTGCTCTGATTTCTTCAGTCGTTAAGCTACAAACGTAGGCTTTATTCATTTTAATCAGGGCGATGGCATATTCATAAAGTTTCTCAAAATAATCCGAAGAATGGCGTAACCGATCGCCCCAATCATAGCCTAACCAACGCACATCCGCTTTAATTGATTCAACATATTCAAGACTTTCCTTACTGGGATTGGTGTCATCAAATCGGAGATAACATTGTCCGCCCTCATGCTCTGCCGCAATACCAAAGTTTAAACAGATTGATTTGGCATGACCAATATGCAGGTAGCCATTAGGCTCTGGCGGAAAACGAGTCACGACTTTACCGTCATTTTTATTCGTTTTGACATTTTCTGCGATGATTTGACGAATAAAATCGTTTTGATGTGAGGACTCAGATTGAGTCGTTGTATTTGCGCTTTGCGCTTTCATTGTTTTACCTTATTGTTTAGGATGGTGCTGTTTTCAATTTTCTCGTTTATTATTATATATTGTTTGAATCAGAATTTTCAGAATTTGAGAATTTTCAGAAAAAATACGCCTGAGTACAGCGGATTGACGGAATAAACGGATTAATTCTCAAGAAATCCGATTTTTTCAAAAAATCGGATTTCTATAGACTTTCAGGTAAATCACTTCAAAAAACCTGTATCGTGTGAAATGATTTTTCTGAATAAAATCAAAAAAAATCCGTTTATCTCCTAAATCCGCTGTACTCAGATGCTTTTATTCATTATAATGATTTTTTCTCGTTTACACGCGCAAATTGAGGGCGTTATTATGGCAACTTATCAACAAGTCTATTTAGATGAAGAAGCAGAGCAAGCATTACTTATGATAATGCGTATTGCTAACTTAAATATGTCTGAGACATTGAAACAAAGTTTGCTTCTGTTACAACAACATTTTAACATTCATAAAAGTGACGCAGTCAAACCGTTTGATATCTATAAGCAATTGGATTTGGGTGAAGGGGGTTATGCAATTGCGCCAGCTTCACAGGCAAAAGAAGGGGTTAAAACCGCCCAAAAAAATGCTTGGGATGTACTAGAAACGCTGGTTGGAAGCGTTGAAGCACCGAATGATTGGTCAATTCAACATGATCATTATCTGTATGGTATTCCTAAACGTCAATCGGAGATAACAGAATGATAAATGAACGCTTTCTGCTGGATACCGTGTTTATTCAAGCATTATTGAATGCTCGTGATCAGTATCATGCTAAGGCTAAAACATTTTTACCTCGTTTACACAAAGCAAGTGAAGTTTGGATAACTGAAGCTGTTTTAGTTGAAGTGTGTAATGCGTTCAGTGCTATCAATCGTGCTGCCCCAATTCAATTTGTGGAATATTGTTATTCGACTGATAACATTCAAGTGGTGACGATAGACACATCTCTTTTAAAGCGTGCGATAACACTTTACAAAAATCGATCTGATAAAACATGGGGATTAACAGATTGTATATCCTTTGTTGTTATGGATGAGCAAGGATTAAAGGAAGCCGTGACTGCTGATAAACACTTTATCCAAGCTGGTTATCGTGCTTTATTGTTAGAATAATTTTAATAAATAGACTTGTTCCTTAATAAGCGTCAACCCTTGAAAAGACGAAATATAAAAACAATATAAATCAATAATTTAGCTTATTCAGGAACAAGTCTAATGAAAAAGAAATCCGATTTTTGAAAAAATCGGATTTCTAAGCTCGAAACGTATGATGTTTAAGCGATTTTTTCAAAAATCGGATTTCTACAAAAAATCCGTTTATTTCCTAAATCCGTTGTACTCTACTATGGGAGTTAAAAAACCATGAAATTAATAAGACTATTTTTAATCTTTGCCATAGTCGCTTTCAGTCAGGTAGGGTGGGTAGGAGAGTGAAATGGCACCATACCGTTGGAAAATGGTGGGTTTCCACTTCGTTCCTACCCACCCTACATCTACTACAAGGATTGTATATAAGATTCGAGGCTAAAGTTTTTCTTCAAAAAACTTTAGCCTCGAATGGATTAAAAAAACGAGCATAACCTCGATCCAATCCTTGCTCCAATCCTTTCTTATATACAACCCTTGTAGTTATTATTGTTCAGAAAAATTGTTTAACCCGTTCAAGAAATTCGATTTTTTCAAAAATCGAATTTCTACTATTCCTATTAAAGATAATATCATGGCAACCTTAAAAATATTCATCTTAGCCGTTATTTTTGTGGCAACTAGCGGTGCCCTCTTTTTAGAGTTTTTCAAAGAGCATCAATTCCTGACTTTCTTGGCTTCAGTAATGGCGATTATTGCTTCTTTCTATTTGATACAAGACATTTATCTTGATCTCAAAAAAGGCGCGAGTATAGAGAGTGAAGAATTGCAAAAGCAAATTGCTGAGTTGCAAAATAGATTGGATAACAAAAAGTATAGCGAACCCATTAGGAATGAACAGATTAGAAATGAATCAATCCCGGATGAACCGACAGTTAAAGAAACATTATCAGCCGGCAACGTTTTCCGTGATCGCTTAAAAGACGGTGGTTTCGGTCCAGAAATGGTACGAATCCCCGCCGGGCGTTTTCGGATGGGCGATATTCAGGGCGGTGGTGATAGTAATGAAAAACCAGTGCATCGGGTGTCTGTGAGTGAATTTGCGATGGGGCGTTATGAAGTCACCTTTGCAGAATATGACAAATTTGCACAGGCGACGGGGCGAGAAAAACCAGATGATGAAGGCTGGGGGCGTGGTAATCGCCCTGTGATAAACGTCTCTTGGAATGATGCAGTCGCTTATGCCGAGTGGCTAAGTCAACAAACCGGGAAAGAATATCGCTTGCCAACTGAAGCTGAATGGGAATATGCTGCACGAGCGGGTACGAAGACTAAATATTGGTGGGGAAATAAGATTGGTAACAATAGGGCGAACTGTGATGGTTGTGGGAGTCGTTGGGATGAGAAACAGACTGCACCAGTTGGCTCTTTTGCAGCTAATCCTTTTGGCATATATGACACGGTAGGCAATGTTTGGGAATGGGTCGTTGATCCTTGGCATAGTAATTACAAAAATGCACCTAATGATGGTCAATCTTGGGAAACCGGTGGAGATAATAGTAGCCGTGTGTTGCGTGGCGGATCGTGGAAAGACGGCCAGAGGTACCTCCGTACTGCCTACCGCGGCGACCTCGCTCCGGACTACCGCTACGACCACTTCGGCTTCCGTGTAGTTCGCGCTGCGTGGCTCTAGCACTTTGCTCTTTTTTCTTGCCGCGCGGGCGCGATTTTTTTGGGATATAACCATATAGGATATAAGGTTATTATCATATTTCCGTATTTTTTTTTTGAACAGGATTAAACGGATTATTGACCGGATTCGTTTAGATTTGGAGTCCATTCGAGGTTTGAGTTTTTTTGAAAAAAAAACTCAAACCTCGAATCCTTTAGATTTGGAAGTGTTTGATATTTAAGCGAAATAATCCAAATCTGAAGGATTCGAGGTTTGAGTTTTTTGAAGAAAAACTCAAACCTCGAATGGATTCCAATAAATATTCCTTAACTTATCGGCGAGTGGGAACCAGAAAATAAATTTTCACCCTTGTTTGAATCAGAATTTTCAGAATTTGAGAATTTTCAGAATAGCCTGAGTACAACGGATTATCGATTAATTCTCAAGAAATCCGATTTTTTCAAAAAATCGGATTTCTAAAATCAAAAAAATCCGTTTATTTCCTAAATCCGCTGTACTCAGATTATTCATTATAATCATTTGAGTTTTTAAATTCTGAAAATTCTCAAATTCTGAAAATTCTGATTCAAACAAGGATGAAAAATTCTGATTTTCATCCTGTCAATCCATAAATCAATCCTGTTCAAAAACGGTTAAAAGAGATTGTAGTCAGTCAGTAGGGTGGGCAAGGTTCTTTTCATGCAACTTTGCTTATCTTATCATCTCGCCGTTGCACCAAAGTTGCCCACCCTACATTAACTTGAAACGAGGCTAACTTTATCAAAACTCTAACAAACCTATTCAACATTCTCCCAAAAACTGTTTTTTTAATTAACAGCATTAGCGAATGGGCAGGGCGTTTAGTCGCCTGGCTAATCTTAATAATGGTACTCATTATTGTTTATCAAGCCAGTATGGTTGCCTTTTTTTCTATTGGCTCTGTCGCTTTGCAAGAATTACAATGGCACTTATTCGCCCTCGTTTTTTTACTCGGCGCAGCCTACACGCTAAAACATGATGATCATGTACGAATAGATTTGCTCTATCAAAGTCATTGGCTCAATGATCAGCACCGTGCTTGGATTAACTTTTTAGGTGGCTTTTTCTTATTAGTCCCTTTTTGTGTATTAATTATAATCGCATCATGGCCCTTTGTTTCTGCTGCCATTAACTATACAATCGCCTTCAAAGACTCATCGCCTTTTATCTCTATCACAGTGCTTTACGCCGAAAGCTCCCCCGATCCGGGCGGTTTACCTTATCGTTTTCTACTCAAAGCCGCCATTCCTATCGGATTTACTTTACTGATGTTACAAGGTATCGCAAATAGTTTAACAAGTCTATTAGATTTATTAGGTTATCAAGGGAAAAAAGAATGACAGCACTTTTTAGCATGGAAATATGGGCACTGGTGATGTTTGCAGTGCTGATGGTGACTTTATTATTATGATACCCGGTTGCCTTCACATTAGGAGGTATCGCGCTATTATTTGGCAGCACATTTCTCGGCTTTTCCTTTTTTAACCTATTACCCCTGCGAATTTGGGGCGTAATGACTAATTTTACCCTACTCGCAGTACCCCTATTTGTTTTTATGGGAGTTATCTTAGAAAAATCAGGGCTCGCCGAAGAACTATTAGAAACAATGGGGCTACTATTTGGTTCCTTACGCGGCGGTTTAGCATTATCCATTGTTTTTGTAGGTGCATTATTAGCCGCAACGACAGGCGTGGTAGGCGCAACAGTAGTGACAATGGGGATTATTGCACTGCCCTCAATGCTAAAAAATGGTTATTCTCCCGCCCTCGCAACAGGTACGATTGCGGCATCAGGCACGCTTGGACAAATTATTCCGCCCAGTATTGTCTTGATTTTATTAGGAGATATGGTAGGTGTACCAGTTGGACGCTTATTTCTTGGCGCGATTATCCCCGGTATGATGTTAATTATGATGTACCTAACCTATATTGCAGTCAAAGCAATCCGCAATCCGCAAGAAGCCCCTAGTTTAGCCGGTGAAAATCACGCTTGGGATATGAAATTTCTCATGCGGGTGCTAAAAAGTGTATTACCAGCACTACTATTAATTTTTACGGTATTGGGCAGCATATTTCTAGGGATAGCCACACCAACAGAATCAGCCGCATTTGGTGCAGCTGGTGCATTATTATTAGCCATTTTACATCAGCGTTTAACCTTAAAAAACTTACGCGAAGCCATGCAGCATACAACCCGTTTAACGAGCATGGTTTTTTTAATTTTAATCGGAGCAACTGCTTTTGGCTTAGTATTTCGTGGCATGGGCGGCGATCATCTTGTACATGACATTTTTACCCAATTACCCGGTGGAAAATGGGGTTTTCTTTTAACCAGTCTCCTGCTCATTTTTATACTGGGATTTTTTCTTGATTTTCTTGAAATTTGTTTTATCGTCGTACCCATACTCACGCCGATTGCTGAATATTTCCAGATAGATTTACTCTGGTTTGCTGTCTTAATTGCGGTGAACCTACAAACTTCATTTTTAACGCCCCCATTTGGTTTTTCGCTATTTTACCTCAAAGCCGTTGCACCGCCGACGATGCGTATCGGGACAATTTATCAAGGCATAATTCCTTTTGTGATTTTACAAGTAATCGGATTAATATTGCTGACGATTTTTCCACAAATCAGTTTATGGTTGCCTGATCTTGTGGATAAATGGTGACGAAATCGGCTTAAAAAATGTTTCAACACATTTTCGTATCGTTTGTACAGGAAAAAAATAGACTAACATTGTAAATTATTGATTTTAAATAGAAAATTCTCTCTGTACCTATATATCACGAGAATTGATGAGATTAAATCCGTTATACTCAGTATCGTCAGTTATCAGCAAATAGTTAACCGTTCCCAGTATTAATGTTCTTTCGATAATGGTTCTTTCTAATCGTGAATTAACCGTTTTTAGAAAAAAGATACTGACAACGGTTAACGGTTAACGAATAACCGATTTAAGCAACACCCCTAATGCAAGAATAGCAAAACGTACCCACACAGCCAATATGATGCCCCAAAAAAGCGGCAAAGGATATAGATCGCGAAAAAACTTTCGATAAAAGCGAACCATACCCCGATGTTTATACCATAATATGCGAATAGGTTGTTTACTGCTACACCCCCCCTTCAGATGAACAACTTCAATCTCTGGAATAAACAAAATACGCAAATGCTTGGCACGAAAGCGCATAAACCAATCAAGGTCTTCGCAATGTAAAAAATAAGACTCGTCCATGGGACCCACCACATCCAATGCGGTGCGTCGTACAAACATGCAAGCACCTGAAATACCTTCAATTTCTACAGGTTCAGTGGGTAAAGGTTGAGAAGTGAGAACAAAATTTTTGAAGCGTTTTGAATGAGGAAAAAGTTTGTCAAGATGAAATATCCGGACCAGGGTCCGCCACGGGCTAGGCACACTGCGCCTGCATCCCGCTTGCTCAGAACCATCAGGATTTCGCACCAAACATCCTGCCATTCCCGCTTGTAAATTTTTCTCCATCACGCTAACAAACTGTGCAAGTGTATCAGGAGGAATTAAACAATCAGGATTAAGAAAAAGCAAATATTGACCTGTCGTATAAGGTAAAGCGAGATTAGCCGCCTGTGCAAACCCAAGATTTTGAGTATTTTTGATGATTTGCACCGGTTTATCATGAGGAATCGCTTGCTGCAACATAAGCAAACTATCATCTATTGACGCATTATCAACAACATGAACTTCCACCGAAATAGTCGAAGCCAACACGGAACGCACAGATTGAGTTAATAATTCACCACTGTTAAAATTAACAATAATAACAGAAACAACAATGCTTTTTGAATCGAAGTTCAATTCCATTAAACTTACCGCTTCATAGACTCAAAAAATTGATCATTCGTTTTAGTCACCCGGAGACGATCTAACAAAAATTCCATTCCAGCAATCTCTTCCATCGGGTGAAGTAATTTACGTAAAATCCAAATCTTCTGTAGTTCTTCTGGGGAAAGGAGTAATTCTTCTCGGCGGGTACCAGTTCGATTGATATTAATGGCGGGATAAATACGTTTTTCGGAGATCTTACGATCCAGGTGGATTTCATTATTGCCTGTCCCTTTAAACTCTTCATAGATCACGTCATCCATACGTGAACCGGTGTCAATGAGTGCGGTAGCCATAATAGTCAAACTACCGCCCTCCTCAGCATTACGGGCGGCCCCAAAAAATCGCTTAGGACGATGCAAAGCATTCGCATCAACACCACCAGTAAGTACCTTACCTGAAGTCGGAACAATCGTATTATAAGCCCGTGCCAAACGGGTAATCGAATCCAATAAAATGACAACATCTATTTTATGCTCGACTAAACGTTTCGCCTTCTCAATAACCATTTCAGCGACTTGTACATGGCGGGTAGCCGGCTCATCAAATGTGCTTGAAATCACTTCACCATGCACAGAGCGCATCATCTCCGTCACTTCTTCAGGGCGTTCATCAATCAGCAAAACAATTAAATAACATTCCGGATGATTGAATCCAATAGATTGTGCAATATTTTGCAACATCATTGTTTTACCCGATTTTGGCGGGGAAACGATTAAACCGCGTTGCCCTTTACCTATGGGAGCGGTTAAATCAATAATACGCGGCGTTAAATCTTCCGTACTACCATTACCCATTTCCAGTGACAATTGGCTATTAGCAAATAAAGGAGTCAAGTTTTCAAACAAGACTTTATTTTTTGCATTTTCAGGCGCTTCAAAGTTAATTTCACTCACTTTCAAGAGTGCAAAATAACGCTCACCTTCTTTCGGGGGACGGATTTTACCAGCAACAGTATCGCCAGTACGCAAATTAAAGCGGCGAATTTGACTCGGAGAGACATAAATATCATCAGGACCAGCAAGGTAAGAACTATCCGCAGAACGAAGAAATCCAAAACCGTCTTGTAAAATTTCTAAGACTCCATCACCAAATATATCTTCGCCTTTTTTGGCATGGGCTTTAAGTAACGCAAAAATGACATCCTGTTTACGTGAACGTGCTGTTCCTTCCAAGTTCAGTTCTTGGGCGAGTTGAATGAGCTCACTCGCTGATTGTTTTTTAAGTTCTGTTAAATTCATAATTATGTAAGGGTTCAGAAGTGCTTTCTCGGCTAAAGTTTTTTGAATAAAAACTTCAGCCTCAAAATCACTCCAAAGCTAAAGCATTCTAGGCTAATTTAAAAAAAAATCGCCTCGAATGGACTCCAATTTCAACAGCGTTGGACTCCAACTTTAACTCTTAGTTCGCATATATCGTTTGGAATTAATTGATTAAATAAATTCCTTATTGATGTTTTTTTGACGATTCGATATCCAAGTTGTCCCACAACGAGAACATCAAGTCAGAGGATTTTTTTCGAGGTTGAGGTTAAAGTTTTTGCACATCAAGGTTGGAGTTTTTTGAAGAAAAACGCCAACCTCGAATAGGCTTGAAAGGGATTATATTGCACACGGGCATAACTTAAACTTTTAAGTAGGGTGGTTTCGATTCGAGGTTCAAGTTTTTTTACCGAAAAAACTTGAACCTCGAATTGAGTTTTTCTTCAAAAAACTCCAACCTCGAAAAAGTCCTTGCCCACCTTCCTTATTAGAAAAGGTAACTACTCAGCCTTATTGATTTTCAGACCAAATGTCACGCAAAGACGCACGCAAAGGAATCAAAAATCACCTGGACGAAATGAGGAAGAAAAGAGGATCATTCAAGTTTTTCTTCAACCAACTCAAATGGAATCCCTTTGCGCCTTTGCGTGAGCAATACCTAAGACTGAGTAGTTACAAAAAAACTTTCGCCTCAATCACTTTTTAGTGATGTAAAAAATGAGGTAAAAAACCAAGTTTTGAGTGAGACCCGTTTTTTTTAAAAAGGTTTCTAAAAAGTTTTTCCTGTGCCGAGTATAACAAATGATTTAAATTTTGAACACAAAATCCTTTGTACAGAACATTTTTTAATGGAAAGTGATTTAAATCAATGAATTATAAATAAATGTCCTGTACAAAGCACAAAATTTATTATAGAAAAATGAAATATGGAGAGGCAGGTAGAATATTTGAGATTAACGAGAACAAAAAATTGAGGATTCGAGGCTAAAATTTTTTGTAAGCCTCGAAAAGAGTTTTTCGAGGTTTAAAACCCCGAATTCAATTACAAATTGCTATCTATAAATGCCTTCAATTGTGATTTAGAAAGCACACCCACCTTAGTCGCAAGGACATCACCCCCTTTAAATAGCATCAAGGTAGGAATACCACGAATACCATACTTAGGGGGAGTATTAGTATTTTCATCAATATTCAATTTAGCAATTTTCAACTTACCCACATATTCCTGTGCAATTTCATCCAAGACGGGGGTTATCATTTTGCACGGGCCACACCATTCTGCCCAATAGTCAACTAACACAGGAATATCCGCTTTGACGACTTCATCTGTAAAAGTGTCGTCTGTGACATAAACCATAAGTTCGCTCATAATGACAGTTCTCCGTTCGAGGTTTACCGTTTTTTTTGAAAAAAAACGTTAGCCTCAAAAAGTGTTACAAATGATGAAATAACACATCAATTTTTAGTTTGAAGAAATACTCAATGAAAATCGCTAATAAAGCTTTTCAAATACTAAACCATTAATAAACTAAATCATTGATTTATATCGTTTTATATTTATAATAATTCAAGGATTTACGCTTATTTAGGAACGACTGAAATAACTGCTAGCCACTTGCTCAATCTTTGTGTCACTTTTCGAGGTTATCATCAGTCAAATATTTGAAAAACTCAGTTGAGACATTATAACTTATTAATTATACCTATTTTACCTTATAATTATTAAAATTGAAGATTTGCTAGAAAACTTTAACTTTCCCAATTAATTTTTCGTTTTAATTTCCAAAAACGAATAGCAAACAGAATATATGATTAAAAAATTAAAGTCAACAAAGTTTAACGGTGAATTTTGTGTTTAAATTGTAAATTAATGAATTAAATCTTATATTTAATAGAATTTACTTTGTACAAGACATTTTTTATTGTTTGAATCAAAATTGACAGAATTTGAGAATTTTCAAAATTAAAAATCAAATTCGATGTTGGTTTTTCAAAAAGCTATTGATTCAAAGTAACTATTCAGCCTTGAAATCAATTTCAAGACTGACAGCTAGGCTCAGTTAAATTATTTAATTAGTCTGCTTTAGCAGACTATTCGAGGTTTTCGTTTTTTTACAAAAAAAACTTTAGCCTCGAATGTTTTTAGCCTTGAAATCAATTTCAAGGCTAACCGCTGAATAGTTACGACTCAAATTGATTTATGAACTGATGTTACGCACTATGTTTCCAAGATGTTTAAGAAATCCGATTTTTTTTCAAAAATCGGATTTCTAAGCTCGAATAGAATCGCTTTGCGTAACATCAGTTATGAAAAAAAATCGGATATAGGCTAAAGTTTTTTTGAAGAAAAAACTTTAGCCTATATTTCTAAGCGGCGAAACGATGTTTAAGAAATCCGATTTTTGAAAAAAAATCGGA
>JAOZSV010000156.1:0-3309 GCA_029939505.1 Thiotrichaceae bacterium
TGAAACTAACCCCAACAGGGTGAAATGTGAATAGCCACCGATGAAATCGGTGGAATTTGGTGAAATTTGGCAGAATTTGGAAGCACCTTGCGTCACATCAGTTATAATAATTTGGGCGTATTTGGAGTCCAACGCCCAAAGTTAATGTTGAACTCCTATAAACGCCCAAAGCTAAAGCGTTGAACTCCAAAAACTAAAAACTTGATCATCAAGTTTAAGAGAAACTTTTATGAACAAAATTTGCTTTATAATCAGTGTGATATTTCCGTTTATTGGTACATCAGCAAGTGAACCAAATAATTTTACAGAGCTTGTAAATCAAGGTGATACCTTGTTTCAACAAGGTGATTTTCGGCAAGCGACTCAATATTGGGAAACGAGTTTAACCCAAATTGATTGCACTAAAGAGACTAACCTGTGTATTGAAAACCTAATGCGATTGGGTGCAGCCTATCAAGAACTTAAAATGCACAGTGCGGTATTTCCAACCCTCACTAAAGCATTGGCTTTAGCCGAACAAATTCAAAATATAAAATATCAGGCTCTGGTTGGTTATCAACTGAGTGATGCGTGGTTATCTATGCGGTATTCAATTCGAGGTTTTAGTTTTTTTACCGAAAAAACTAAAACCTCGAATGGTAATTTTGCGACGCTTACCCAAAAAGAGTCACTCAAAGCCAAAGAGTTGGCGTATTGGGGAACCACTTGTTCGTTGGCTTGTAATAGCGTAGTTAATGCAAGAAAATTGAATGATCCAGCTATATTAGCCAGAGCATTAAATAATCAGGGCAATGTATTGACGGTTTTGGAAGATAGCTTTATGAAAGGTTCCAGTCAAGGTGCAGTTGAGGCCATTGTCAAGTTTTGTCTAGCCGAGGCACGTAAGCCTGACGAAAGTAAATCATGTACTTGGTCAGGGAATATTGAAAATTCTTTGCAACAACTTGCGACATCAGTTAAAGCTTTTGAAAAATATCCTAAATTGGCTGCTAAAATGCAGGCTAATTTATTCAAAGTGATAGAAGAATTACCACAAGCCGCGATACAGGCTTATGAAGAAAGTATTCAATTAGCGACTCAAACTGGTGAGACTGCGTTGATTATCAAAGCATCTATCAATAGAGCCAAAGTGGGTTTAAAAAATGCGAATTCTTTAGATGAAACCGCAGCCTCGTTAAATACCATAAGGCAACAGATTCAAAGTATTCCAGATAGCCATGACAAAGTCATTTATTTGTTTTCATTAGGAAAATTGGCACTAGCAGTCTTACAAGAAGATAGCTTGCTAGGAGACTTGATATGGAAAGCTCAACATTTAGCAAACAAAAATAAATTGCTAACCAAACTCACAACACCACAACAAGTGACAGTTCTCGCCTATCAGATATTCCAAAAAGCGGTAAACGTTGCTGAAAAAATACAAGATAATCGAAGTATTTCTAAAGCGTATGGCTATTTAGGGCAATTGTATGAAAGAGAATTGCGTTATAATGAAGCATTAACCTTAACCAGAAAAGCGATTTTTTCAATTAATCAAGATAATGTTTTATCGACTGAAAACATTAATCAGCTTTCTTTAGCCAACCATTTTTCTCACAACCTATATCGTTTATATTGGCAACAAGGACGAATTTTAAAAAAACAAGCTCAATCCTTAATAAAACAGGGTAAAATCAATCAAGCTGAAGCGGTATATGATCGAGCAATAGCGGCTTATCGTTTAGCTTCTTCTAGTTTAAAGCCAATTCAACAAATATTGGATATCGGCTATCGCATTTCAAATACGGTATTTGCTCAACAAGTTAAACCGGTTCACTATGAATTAGTGAGTTTATTATTGCGAAAAGCCCATGATTCTTCTGATAGTCAAGAAAAACAACGCCTTATCAGAGAAGCAATCGAAACTTCTGAACTGGTCAAAGTCGCTGAATTACAAAACTATTTTGATGAATGCGTGTTAGCCCTGCAATCCAAAACCAAAAGTTTGCTTGATTTAAATAAATCAGAATTAGCTCAAGAAGTCTTGCAAAAAACAGCTATATTGTATCCCATTCCATTAAAGGATAGATTAGTTGTACTAACCAAAGTGCTCAGTCAAGACACTATCCATCAGGTAGAAATACCAGTGACGGCAGAGCAGTTTAATCAAGTGGTACAGCAATTTCGGTTTAACTTGCAAAAACGCTCTAAAAATGTGTTTCTATTGCAAGCCCAATTGCTTTACGATTGGTTAATTCGTCCTATCGAAGCAACATTGAAAAATGTGGATACTTTAGTTGTCGTGCCTGATGGGCATTTACGCATGATTCCTTTATCAACTTTGCATGATGGCAAGCAATTTTTGATCGAGAAATATGCAATGGCTCTTACCCCGGGATTGGCATTAGTTAATCCCCAACAGCCCAATTGGGATAACAGTAAAATACTATTAGCTGGTTTAACTGATAGTGTCCAAGCTCATTCTGCGTTACCGAATGTTCCAAAAGAATTACAAAATATGCAATGTCTCACGGAAGGCAATGCTGATGATAAATTGATTTCATTTGATGCGGAATTTTCAGCGGAAAGCTGTAAGGAACGCAGTGTGACTACCAGAAATTTTGATAATCATCTCATTTTCAATAAGGATTTTTCAATAGAGAAATTTAAATCTAAAGTGGCACAAAATAAATATTCTGTCATTCATTTAGCGACTCACGGAGAATTTGATGCTGATCCCGATCACACCTATTTGCTGACTTATAAAGGTAAGATGAAGATGGATAAGTTAGCAGATGTGATTGGTTTGGGTAAATTTAGAGATAGAAAGCCTTTGGAATTATTGACTTTAAGTGCTTGTAAAACGGCTGTCGGTAATGATAAAGCGGCTTTAGGTCTTGCTGGGGTTGCGGTGAAGGCTGGCGCTAGGAGTGCTATTGCTACTTTATGGTATGTTGAAGACAGTGCTACTGCCAAGGCAATGAGTGAATTTTATCGTTTACTGTTAGAAACTCCCGATCTTTCCAAAGCTAAGGCTTTACAAATCTCTCAAAAGCAATTAATTGCGATGAAGTATTATTGGCATCCTTCTTATTGGGGGCCTTTTTTGTTGATAGGCAATTGGTTGTGAAATAGATGTTCATAAAATTCCTTGCAAAAAATTTTTTTGCAAGTATAATTTGAGCATTATTTCAACAAAATTGAATTATAGACTTTCAAAAAAATGTTTGGAGCCAAACCTCCGAGGTTTTGGAAACCTCGGAGGTTTTTCGTTAGAGCCAAACCTCCGAGGTTTTGGAAACCTCGGAGGTTTTTCGTTAGAGCCAAACC
>JAOZSV010000156.1:3409-12444 GCA_029939505.1 Thiotrichaceae bacterium
CGAGGTTTTTGGAAACCTCGGAGGTTTTTCGTTGGAGCCAAACCTCCGAGGTTTTGGAAACCTCGGAGGTTTTTCGTTAGAGCCAAACCTCCGAGGTTTTTCGTTGGAGCCAGACTTTCGTGAAATTATTTATCTGAACGTCTCTAAAATATGTTTAGTACTTACTATCAATGTGAGATTAAAAATGCTTAAAATTGTTATATTTTCAATCATATTTTTTATTGTGACCGGTTGTGAGCAACAGGATATTAAAGTTCAGTCTGAAACAAAAGACTCAACTTCTTCCTCTGATTGTGAAGATATTAATAGCTGTTTACGAATTCCATTAGGTGTGAAAATCAAAACAATTGATCCGGGTATGGCTAATGAAGTGGCGGATTACATAGTGATTGATCAGCTATTTATGGGATTAACCGCTTTAGAAAAAAAGGCATATAATGTCGTTCCAGCATTAGCGACCAGTTGGCAAGTGAGTGAAGAGGGTAAAACTTATGTTTTTACACTACGTCGAGATATAACATGGAGTGATGGTAAACCTCTGACAGCCCACGATTTTGTGTGGACAATCCAGCGTAATCTCGCCAAAGAAACTCAATCTCCGAATGCTTCTACATTGTTTATTATTAAAAATGCTGAAAAATTTCATAAAGGGGAAATAGTAGGCGTACATGCAATTGATGAGTATGGTGAAATAAATACGATAGGCGTACATGCAATTGATGATCATCAATTGAAATTTGAACTTGAATATGCAGCGGGTTATTTTCCTTCCTTAGTAAACATGCGGGTTTTTCGACCTTTGCCAAAACACATTATTACTAAACATGGAAAAAATTGGACTGAACCTAAAAATATCGCCACGAACGGTCCTTATTATCTGAATAAATGGGATAAAAGTAATAAAATTGGTTTAAAAAGAAATCCTTTATATTATGAAACTAATAAAGCCAAAATTCAGGAAATTTATTACTACATCATTCCAGAAAATTATATTGGTTTAACCATGTATGAAAAAGATGATTTGGATATTATAGGCGGATTGTATCTTAAACTCCCTCAAACGGAAATTCCTCGCATTAAAGAAAGTACGCAATTATCCAAGGAAATACAAATGGGGCTTCAAGGTTGTACTGAATGGTATGGGTTTAACACACAACGTTTTCCTACCGATAATTTACAGGTTCGCAAGGCAATTTCTACAGCGATTGACAAACGACTTTTGCTAGAAGTGATTTTTGGTGAGAGTAATATTCCAGCAATGACTATTACCCCTTCATGGTTGCTTGCGACTGAAACAACTATTACCCCTTCATGGTTGCTTGCGACTGATGCAAAAGAAAAAATGGGTTCCCTGTTTAATCCTGAGCAAGCGGCTGATTTTTTAACCAAAGCAGGTTACTCTGAGGGCAAAGATTTTCCTGAAATGGTATTAATGCGTAGTACGGGAGAAACGGTTGATCGTGAAGTTTCTAAAGCAATTAAAACCATGTTAAAACATTATCTAAACATTAATGTTAAGGTACTTGATTTACCATCCAAACGATATATGGGTACGATATTTGGAAAACCAATTGCAGAAAGACCCCATATTTTCAAAATACGTTGGTGTGCTGATTATCCAGATGCAAACGATTTTCTATATCAACTTTTTCATCCTAGCAAAGGTTATTTTGGCTGGTTGTTTACCGATGAAAAACTTAAACAGAAACTGACTGAAGTGATAGAAAAAGCGCAAAGGGTTTCAGATCCAGTTGAACGTCGACTTTTATATCAACAAGTTGAAAAAATTTTAACAGTAGAAGCCGCTGTGGTTATGCCTCTCTATTTTGATAATGTACCGTTTTTGATAAAAAGTCGAGTTAAAGGTTGGTATAATATGGCTTTTGGTGGTCAACATCTCCTTGATTGGTCATTGGAAAATCAGAAGTCAAAGTGAGTGAGTGAAATCGGTGAAATGATTTTTCGTTGAAATCAAACCTCAGAGGTTTTGAAAACCTCTGAGGTTTTTATTCCGAAATCAAAGTGAGTGATGGAATCGGTGAAATGATTTTTCGGTGGAATCAAACCTCAGAGGTTTTCAAAACCTCAGAGGTTTTTATTCCGAAATCAAAGTGAGTGATGGAATCGGTGAAATGATTTTGAGTTGGAATCAAACCTCAGAGGTTTTCAAAACCTCTGAGGTTTTTATTCCGAAATCAAAGTGAGTGATGGAATCGGTGAAATGATTTTGAGTTGGAATCAAACCTCAGAGGTTTTGAAAACCTCTGAGGTTTTTATCCAGAAGTCTGTGAAATGATTTTTCGTTGGAATTAAACCTCTGAGGTTTTGAAAACCTCTGAGGTTTTTATTAGGAGAAAACTTATGATTAAAAAAATGATTTTTGGGATATTGTTTCTAATTATAGTTGCAGTAATTGGGACGATGATTGGTAAAGAAATGCTTTATGGGGATAAAAATTTACATATCGCCTTGGTTGGACCAATGCAAGATAGCAATGGGGAGGCAATGCGACAAGGTGTGCAAATGTATCTGGACCAAGTAAACCAACAGGGCGGCATTGCCGGTAAAAAGGTCAAATTACTCACTTATGATGATAAAAATCAATCTGGTTTAGCTGTGAAACAAGCATCAAAAATTGTTGATAGTAAGGCCGTTGCCGTTATTGGTCATTATAGCAGTGGTGCTTCTCTTGCGGCTGGTAAAATTTATCAACAACATGGTATCCCGGCGATTACTGGTAGTGCAACTGCTGATGAAATCACTGAAGATAATGATTGGTATTTCCGGGTCATTTTTAACAATAGTGACCAAGCCGCTTTACTTGCTAATTATACAAGAAAAATTCTTGGTTATAAAAAAGCGGTTATTTTCTTTGATGAAGGTGTTTATGGTAAAACCCTTGCATCTACATTTGTTAAAACAGCAAGCCGTATCAGGTTAAATATTGAACAGCAATGGTCTTTTAACGGTTCAGATAGTTCCAGTTTCAATGCAAGCCTTAATGAGATGTTAACATTTTTAGACAAAAATGAACCCGGCATGTTATTTTTGGCTACCGGTTCCACTCATGCAGTAAAAACGATTGCTGGCTTGCGGCGTTTAGAAAACAAGGTACCCGTTATCGGCCCAGATTCACTGGCCAGTAGCTATTTTATGCAAACGTTAAAGAAGAATTACCCGCAAGAAAAAAACTATCCCGGTTATTATACTGATGGAATCCATATCGCATCACCATTTTTGCTTGATATTGCCGGTAAACGGGCTCAAGATTTTGAACATGACTTTTTAAAAAAAGGCTATTCTGTAGAATCTATGATTACTTCTGCCTTGTATTATGATGCGACAATGGTGGCTGTTAATGCGATGAAAAAGATTTTGGAGAAAGAAAATATAACTGTTAAGGAAAAACGTAAGCAAGTTAAAGATAATTTAGCCGGTTCATCTAAAATCACTCATGCTATAGAAGGAGTCACTGGAGAGATTTATTTTGATAGAAATGGGGATGCCATAAAGACGATACCAGTTGCAGTTTATAAGAAAGGTAAACCAATTGTTACCCTAGAACAGTATCAACATTTGAATAATTTGCGAAGTGTAGAAAATATTTTGCTTGATATATTAGAAGATAAAACGATTCAAGTGAACGGCAAGTTTATGAGCAAAGCAAATGTTGTGTACGTTGGAGTAGATTTTAACAGTATTAGTACACTTGATTCAGCAAATTCTACTTATACTGCTGATTTTTATATTTGGTTTCGATTTAAACCAAATGATGATGAAGACTTTTCTAACATCAATTTTTCTAATATCTTTTATCCAAACGAAAATTTAAGCCGTGAGCATTTGTTTGTTGAAAAAGAATCTGAAATCAATGGTACGATTACCAAAACTTATCGGATTAAAACTCAGTTCAAAAGTGATTTTTATTTTCAGGATTATCCTTTAGATAAGCAAATATTGACTTTACAGGTGCAACATAAAAATCTGACTAAAGATAAGCTGATTTATGTAGTCGATATGCAAGGCATGAATATACATGATCTAGATCATAGCAAGTTTTTTGCGGTCAGTGGCTGGAAAATGAACAGAATATCGTTCTTTCAAACGAGCCAAACAAGCGATTCAACCTTAGGTATGCCAGAACTATTTGGTTCACAGCAACGTATTGAATACTCTAGCTTTAATGTTAACATAGATGTCGAAAGATATGTACTAACTTTTATCATTAAAAATTTGTTGCCTACCATATTTATCATTATATTGGGTTATGTCGTTTATTACACGACTGACTTCAAGTTAGGAATGACTCTCAATATAAATCTGATTCTGGCCACTTCATTGTTTCATTTAAAACTGGCTTCGTCGCTATCAGCAATCGAATACAATGTTCTAATTGAATATGTGTTTTATTTGGTTTATATAATGGCTATATTAGGTATTATTGCCTTACTTCTCATTACCTATGTAAAAGATAAGTTAAGTGCAGACAAAGAATCATTGGAAAAAATGAAAAATACTGATAATGGTTCTGTTGAATTTGGTGACGAAGATAAGTCCAAACAGATCAAACTAATTAAGGAAAAAATTGCTCAAGAGAAAAAATTAATCAATCGTATTCTCTTAACGGGTAGAATTGGTTATCCAATCATAATTTTAATGACTCTATTTATGTTAAGTTATGGTAAATTATAGGATACCGTTCATCACATATCTGTACTTTCGCTTATTTTTTTGGACTCAAAGTAATTTGTAAGTTATTGATTTGACGTTTTAACGACTCTATGAATCACTTACTGATTTTATTTTTCAAAAAACTGAAACGCAAAAGTTTTAAGTGACTGAATTTATTATATATATTTATAAAGCTTTGAATTGAAATGCAAAAAATATCACTTATTGAATGCCATTTAATTCACAAGGCACTAATAAGCGAAAGTACAGTTTATAAGCCCTTTCCCTGTTTTTTTCTCGTTCCCAAACAGCGTTTTGGAATACCTTTTCTCGTTTCTAAACAGAGTTTGGATAGGAATGAGAAAATAACCCAATTATTTATAAAACAATTGGCGAAGGTGAGTCATTACTTATTTTTTAATGAATCATTAGACTCTTTCTGCACCTCAGTCGCCAATACATAACCGGCTCCTCGCGCGGTTTTTATGATATTTGGCTTCTTTGCATTTTCCCCTAAATGACGGCGCAGTCTGCCGACTAATACATCAATACTCCGATCAAAAGCGAAAGATTCCCGCCCTTGACTTAATTCTAATAATTGATCCCGTGTCAATACCCGTTTAGGATGTTCCAAAAAGACACGCAATAAACGAAACTCGCCCGCACTCAAGGGAACCACAACCCCCGCGGGTGAAACTAAATGACGGGGCACCAAATCTAACGTCCAATCAGCAAAAAGTAATCGCGACTTCGTTTCAACTTCTATTTCATCAGGACCCGGCAAAGTACGGGTACGACGCAATATCACTTTAACTCGCGCCAATAATTCGCGTGGATTAAAAGGTTTAGGCAGATAATCATCGGCCCCCATTTCTAAACCAATAATGCGATCAGTCTCTTCTCCCAATGCGCTGAGTATAAGAATAGGCACATTGAAACGGGCGCGTAGATTGCGACATATTTCTAAACCATCTTCTCCGGGCAACATCAAATCTAATATCACCAGATCGATTTTTTTTTCATCAAACATCCGCCATAAGGTTTTACCATTGCTGACGGTGGTTGCCCGAAAACCATTTTTTTCTAAATAATCCTGTAATAAGCGGCAGATTTCCAAATCATCGTCAACGATAAGGATGTGATCAAGTCGGTTTGTCATAATAATCAGATTAAATTATTTCGGGTAGAAAAAACCTGTCAGGTTTATACCACTTTAAAAAAATTGTAAGCAGAAAAAACCTGACAGGTTTATACCACTTTAAAAAAAAATGGTAAGCAAATGTAAACAACGCCTAATAAGACAAACTTTATGACAAAAAAGTCTTTTTAAGACATAAAGCATTTACAACATTTTGGTTTAATATGCCCCATTGTTAAATTTATTGTCTCACTTGGACAATTTAAAACTGATAATGATATCATTATCATAAAGGAAAATATTATGAAATGCAATCAAAAGATACTCAGTCTTTCCGCCGCCATGGCGATGATTTTTGCCTCATCAGCTTGGGCTGGTAATGGACCAATGGGAGATAGACCATCAAATAGTGCTACCTGCATAGCGGATGGGACTTGTACACCCAAGTCTCAAGGGCAGCCTTTAGCGGGAACTTGCTCAACTGATCCCGATAGCACTTGTTTACCTGGACCAAAATGGAATAACTCACAAAATTGGCAAGGTAATCACCAACAAGGCTCACAAGCAAACTGCTCCGCAGACGGAACTTGCTCATTGCTAGAAGGGCCGCTGGCAGAACTCAGCGAAACTGATGTGACAGCGCTCTCATTCATGCGCGAAGAAGAAAAAATGGCGAGGGATGTTTATATCACCCTTTATGAAGTGTGGCAAACACCGATATTCGCCAACATCTCAAGGGCTGAACAGCAACATATGGATCAAATCAAGTCAGTCCTTGATAGCTATGAACTGCCTGATCCCGCCTCTGAAGAAATGGGTGTGTTCACAAACCCTGAACTTCAGGCGTTATATGATAGCCTTGTTGAACGTGGTCGTATTTCGCAAAATGAAGCCCTTCATGTGGGGGCATTAATTGAGGAAGTGGATATAGAAGATTTGCAAAATGCCATTGCTGAAACTGAGAACCCGGTATTGGAAAACATGTACACCAATCTGCTGAATGGTTCTTATAACCATTTACGCGGCTTCGTGCGTAATATTGAATACCTGGATTATGTCTATCAAGCGCAACATTTATCTCAAGAAGAGGTGGATGACATTCTCAATCCAGCCGTTGTCAGTCGTGGACTTGGCCTCAATGCCGATTCGCAATTCGTGGCGACTAATGCCCAATTTAAACCGTCAATCAAGAACCAAAATGGTCGTCATGGCAATGGTGCTGCCCTTGCTCAAGGTGATGAAGTGACACTGGGCGCGACTTTTCAGCCTGATTCAGCCCATCTTGGGCAAAATGCCGATTTATTGACTGTAGCCACCTTTACCCCAATGGGTGGCAACCAGCAGATGATGTTCATGCGTAATGAAACGGGTGGTTGGCAAAATTGGGATGGTGATTTGAATAATCTCACTGCCATCCAAACCAAACAGCAATTACGCGAGAATCAAAGGCTGAATATTCATCAAGGGCAATTACCTGCCGGAAGATACCAAGTTTCGATGGGGTATCGTTTGGAAGATGGCACAGTGATATTAAATGGACAGCCAATGGACTTTTCAGTTGAGTAATTAAGACTAACGACAAACCTGGTGAGTGGTGAATGAAAGAAAAAATGTAAGTGATTGTTTTTTATATTTTTTTATTGAATTTGGTTCAACTTTTGGTTAAACGAATTTTCACCACCCCAGGTTTATACATACCAATAAGACAAACTTTATGACCGTATTATCATGAAAAAAATTATTATATTATCATCTGCGATTGCTTTGAGTCTTGCGGCTAACGTCACGGTTGCTCAACCTGGTAGCTGGGGTGATGGGCAAGGTGCTACGAATGGAGATCAGGCTCAAATGCGCCCTGATCGGAGACAAGCTCGAATAGATCGGATAATGAAACGCTTTGATGTCAATCAAGATGAACAGATCACACTTGATGAAGTCCAATCAGTGCGTATTGCTCGCTTTAATAAAATGGATGTTGATGGAAATGGGTTGCTCAACTCTGAGGAATTAGAAAGTTTTAGAGCAAAAATGAGAGAAGAGTCTCAGAACGATGCGACACAAAACCGACGTGGCAGAGGGCAAGGAATGGGCAAGGGTAATCGGCTTAAACGTTTGGATAGCAATGGAGATGGACAGATTTCTGTCAGCGAATTTACCGCAAAGGTACCTCTGTTCAATAGATTTGATGCTGATAAAAACGGCATTATAACTAAGGAAGAGTTGAGCCAACGACGACGTCGTCGTCAATAGGCGAATAAGTGCTGAAGCATGAATTTTCTGCTATTAAGAAACTTGGTTTATCCATCATTCCCCCAATTCCATTTCATCGTTTCCCAATTCCATTTTGTTTCAAGGTTAAAGTTTTTGTGAAGCAAAAACTTTAACCTCGAAATGACTTCCGCAACGCTCTGCTTTGTAAGACGCAGAGTATCCTTAAATAAATGATCTCCGCTACACTCCGCGTTTCACAAACAGAACTAACAACTCATAATTCGCATGATGAAACAAACCTAAAGGAAAATGCTTATGAAACATAAAATCATCGGTATTTTAGTCACAGTCGTTTTCGCTCTAAGCAGTAATAGTTTCGCACAGGCACCACAAAATGCTGCCGTATCCAGTGATCAAGGAATGGGAACTTATCTTCAAGTCAGAGGAATGGGGCAGAGCAGAGGAAAGGGCAACTGCAATGGCTGCCGCAAGGGCAGCCGCAAGGGCAACCGCAAGGGGAGCCGCAACTGCAATGGCAGCCGCAAGGGGAGCCGCAACTGCAATGGCAGCCGCAAGGGGAGCCGCAACTGCAATGGCAGCCGCAAGGGGAGCCGCAATGGCAAGGGTAGCCGCAACTGTAATCAATCTCAAAGGCAATTTCAAGGAAAACAACAGTACAATCGTAAAGGGCAGCCGTTAGCCAATGCCATTTAAGCCAGGGCGAACACGCAGATTCGCCCCTACACCACAAAACAAAATTAACAAAATATTGGAACCAATAAATTTATGTTCAACATAATAATACCTTCGCCAATGATGAATGATGATGAACTCATTTTTTCTTTAAATTATTGATTTTATTCATAATTTATCATTCATAATTCATCATTCACCATTCACCATTTACATTTTATATTCAATTCATCGTGACTACTCAGCCTTGAAATACAAATGGAATACAACGCTTTAGCTTTGTGGTTTGGTATCCAACATTAACTTTGTGGTTTGGTATCCA
>JAOZSV010000352.1 GCA_029939505.1 Thiotrichaceae bacterium
TCAACCCCGAAGGGGTTAAACATGAATAGCCACCGATGAAATCGGTGGAATTTAGCGTCACATCGGTTCCACATTTCACCCCGTTGGGGTTAGTTAGTTTCAACCCCGAAGGGGTTAAACATGAATAGCCACCGATGAAATCGGTGGAATTTAGTGAATAGCCACCGATGAAATCGGTGGTATTTGAATTGGAAGAACCCTGCGTCACATCAGTGGCCTAACTCGCTCGCCTCACTTATCCAATGTGTTTGAACCGATTCCAGAATTTTCTCTCCGCTGCGCTGAGGATCATCATCAAAATCTTCAAGTGCCAAAATCCATTGATGCAAGTCAGGAAAACTTACATATTGCGGTTCAACTTCAGGAAACTTTTCGTACAATTCAATTGCAATGTCTTGCGTATCTGTCCATTTCAAGCTCATAATTCACCTTTCAATGATTTTCACTGATCTGATTAAGCGTATATTGCGGCAGTTCTACAACGAGATTTTCATCAGCGACTTTTGCTTGGCAACTCAAGCGCGATTCTGCTTCAAGCCCCCAAGCTTTATCAAGTAAATCTTCTTCAATCTCATCTGCTTCCTCTAAAGAATCAAATCCTTCTCGAATAAGCACATGACAAGTTGTACAAGCATTTGATTTTTCACAAGAATGTTCTATTTCAATTCCATTTTCTAACGCTGCGTCTAAAATGGTTATTCCGGATTTTGCTTCAATAACTGCCCCTTCAGGGCAAATTTCGTCATGTGGTAAAAAAATCAGTTGAGGCATAATTTTTTATAATGGTGAATGATGAATGGTTAATGAACCTATCCCACTATTCTTTTTCAAGCTTAGAAATCCGATTTTTTGAAAAAATCGGATTTCTTGACACTCATTTTTTCTCAAAAATCAGGAGATTTTTATTCATTTTTTACCATTGATTGAATAGGGCCGGATAGGTTCATGTTTAATGGTGAATGGTTTGAATAATAATTTATAATTCACCATTCATAATTCATCAACATGTTGTCCTTTCACGGCACGATGAATGGCACTATCCATCCGTCGTTCTGCGTAGGATTGCGTGATATTGTCAAGATGTTCAATCGCCTTTTTGATGGCTTTGACATCTGTACCTTCCTTAATTTTTAATAAGTCATTAAGGGCTGCATTGATTTTTAAAAATTCTTGATGTTTGAGTAAATGATGTCCATCGGCTTTGATGGCTGCGCGGAGTGCATTGATAACGCTATCGGCTTCAACTTGTTGTTCGCGTAAAGTGCGTGCGGCAATATCATATTTAGCATGTTCTAACGAGTCTTTTAACATACGTTCAATATCATTATCTTGTAAACCGTAAGAGGGTTTAACGATAATTTCGCTATGTACTCCAGTGGTTTCTTCAGTCGCAGAGACGCTTAATAAGCCGTCCGCATCTACTTGAAAAGTGACACGAATCCGCGCCGAGCCAGCAACCATTTTTGGAATGCGACGCAATTCAAAACGAGCCAGTGAGCGACAATCAAGGACTAATTCACGTTCCCCTTGCACGATATGGAGAAGCATTGCGGTTTGTCCATCTTTAAAAGTGGTGAATTCTTGCGCTTTTGCGACGGGAATGGTGGTATTGCGTGGAATGATTTTTTCGGATAAACCGCCCATTGTTTCAAGCCCTAATGATAAGGGAATGACATCTAATAAGAGCATTTCATCATCAGGTTTATTTCCCGCTAAAATATCGGCTTGAATTGCCGCTCCAATCGCAACCACTTTATCAGGATCAATATCGGTATGCGGTGAACGCTTGAAAAAGTCGCCAACTTTTTCACGAACACGGGGCATCCGGGTAGCACCGCCTACCATGACGATTTCTTTGATATGTTCAACCGTTAAACCGGCATCACGCATGGCACGGCGACAAGGTATAATCGTTTTGTGAATGAGCGGATCGATGAGTTGATTCAGTTGTGCGTGGGTTAATTCGCCCTGCCATTTTATATGCCCTTCAAGCTGAATGGGTGCAATATCTTGAGTCGTCAACGTTTCTTTAGCGGTTCGTGCGACATCAAGCAATTGACGAATATGATGATGTTCAGCATCATCGGCGATATTCGCTTCTTGCATGATCCATTGGGCAATGGTGCGATCAATATCATCGCCGCCTAAAGCGGAATTTCCTGCCGTTGCCATCACTTCAAATACGCCATGATGCAATCGCAAAATGGAAATGTCAAAGGTGCCTCCGCCTAAATCATAGATGGCGTAAATGCCCTCTGCTCCTTTATCTAAACCGTAGGCAACGGCGGCGGCAGTCGGTTCGTTTAGTAAGCGTAGTACATTTAAACCCGCTAAAGTCGCCGCATCTTTAGTCGCTTGGCGTTGTGCGTCGTCGAAATAGGCGGGAACAGTAATCACCACTCCTGACAATTCACCGTCTAAAGTTTCTTCTGCCCTTTTTTTCAGCGCGTTAAGAATATCTGCTGATACCTGTACTGGGCTTTTATCACCAGCCGCCGTGCGAATCATTGGCATCCCTTGCCCTTCTTTTTCTATAAAATCATAAGGCAAGCGTGTACCGGTGGTTTTAATGTCTTTCAATCCACGCCCCATAAGGCGTTTAGCTGAAGCAATTGTATTCAGTGGATCAGTGTTGGCAAATTGTTTTGCCGCATTGCCCACGATTGCCGGTTCTTCTTTAGCATAATGCACAATAGAGGGCAATAAATGATGCCCTTCAATATCGGGGAGTGTTTCTGCTAAACCACTGCGTATTGAAGCCACCAAAGAGTTGGTTGTTCCTAAATCAATACCCGCTGCAATGCGGTGTTGATGTGGATCGGCATATTGCCCGGGTTCACTAATTTGTAGTAATGCCATACTAAAAATTCCTATTGGGGGTTGAAATTTAAAAAAAGTCTTCTTCCAAACTCAACGCTTCTTCATGTAACCGTTTGAAAAATTGGAATTTTTTTGTGCTTTCAAGAGCCAATTGATACTCTTTTTGTGCAAATTGCTGGCTTAAAATATCAATCAAGAAAGTCTTGTTTTTTTCAAGACGATTTATAAAATTGCTTAACGCATTGAAAGGCTGCGTTTTTTCTCTCAAATCAGCCAATTCTTCGCGCAAATCCATTTGTTCTGTTAAAAATTCGCTATCCATCGCGCTGTTGTCATTAGTCTCTATACCCTGCAATTGCAATATGTAAAGTCCACGATCCAAGGGATTTTTTAAAATTTGAAAGGCTTCATTGACTTGTACCGCCTTTTGCATTGCCAATCGTCGTTCCCTGTCAGGCGCGTTCACATATTTATCGGGATGCACCACATGTTGTAAATCACGATAGCGTTGCGCAAGGTTATCAGTATCGATCTCAAAAGAGACGGGTAAATTAAACACTTCAAAATGATTCATTTCAGTTTTTCGTTATCAAGTTAGACTCCAAAATACGCTATAAGGGGTTGTGGGCAATAATTTTGCCTACATCTATAATCCTAATATAACACGAAAATCTTCCCCTTCATCATAATTCAAATCTCTCTCACCAGCCAACTCAATTTCAATCAGATCATAATGAAATAAACCTGCCGCTTGAAAAAGGCGAATGAGTTCTTCCCTAGAAGCAATGCGTTTTGTCGAGCCAACACGGAGATAGTAGCG
>JAOZSV010000353.1 GCA_029939505.1 Thiotrichaceae bacterium
TCTTGCTTTCGCTTTGAACAAAATTTTTATTGATTTTTCACTTCATATTGGGTTATAATTATCACGATTTTTTTATTCCCATTCATGAACGCAAAGCGTTCCGACAACAAAGAGATAAATTATGAAAGACATTTCGTTTGCTATCATTATCGGCACAGTCATCACTGTCGTCGGTTTATTTATTGAAGATCGGTTTTTTAATGACTCCGAACCTCCAATAATACAAGCTCAAACCTCTCGTGATATAGGGGGGATTGCTGATGATGAAGCTGAACAACCAAAAGCGGATGATGAAGCTAAACAACACAAATTCGTTAAAAAACAGAAGGTTGGCGTTAAAGATTCACCCATTAGCGTTAAAATCCAATATCTTTATCGTCGTAAACAGGGCAAAGCGTTTAAAACGCTAACCAACGATGTCGTATTACATTCTGGTGATTACTACAAGATTGTATTTACGCCCACTGAAACCACGTACCTTTATATTTTCCAAAGAGGTTCATCAAGCAATATTTTTCGCTTATTCCCGATGAAGAGCTTTAAGGGCGTAACCGTTAATAACCAGAATCCCGTTCAAGCCAATGCAGAATACTATATTCCTGCAAAAGGCAAATCCTTTTACCTAGACAGTAAAACGGGTGAAGAGTCTATTTATGTCATAGTGGCTCGCCAAAGAGATAATGTATTGGAAGCTCAATACCAGCAAGTCTTAATTGCAAGACAATCGCAAAATCAGGAAAAAATCAAGATTGCCCAAACGAATTTAAATCGGGCAATCAAAATGCGGGATTTGGGTGGTATCGCAGAAGATCCAACCGAACCCAAGTTAAATTGGACAGAATCGGGACAACAATTTTCTACCGTCTTGGCTCGGCTAACGAGTTGTGATGGTTGTGTGAGTCCCTTAACGTTTCGGCATCGTTGAGATTTGAATGAGGATTAAATCATTTATGGACAAGAAACCCAGTTTTTTCAAAAAACTGGGTTTTTCACTTATTTTATTGTGTTTTCACTCTACTGCTTGGGCAGATAAACCACTCATCGCCGATTCAGAAACCAGCGTCACAGACATTATTCAAGCCCTGCAAAAAGAGCAAAAAATGCGAGATTATCGTGATTTAGGCGGTATTGCAGAAGATGAGCCGCCTAAAATAGCTGCCCTGATTCATTTTAAAGTTGACTCAGCAACCATTTTGGAAGAGTCTAAACCATTATTAAACAAATTTGGACAAGCCCTGCAAAGTGATAAATTAGCCCATTCTACTTTAATGATTGCTGGACATACTGATAACACAGGCACAAATATTTACAACCTCGCCCTCTCTTATCGGCGGGCTGAATCGGTGAAAAATTACTTGAAGGAACAATATGGACTGACTGAACAGCGTCTTATTATTAGAGCTTATGGAGAAGAAGAGCCGATTGAGAGCAATGAGACAACACAAGGGCGTGCCATCAATCGCCGAGTTGAGTTTATTCGGATTGATTAGGAACGTTTCGAGGTTTGAGTTTTTTGAAAAAAAACGAAAACCTCGAAAATGAAATAACTTCTTCAAGTTAAAGTCAAAACCAGACCTGGCAGGTTCAAAAGAAAACCTGCCAGGTCAAACAAAGTCATGTAGGGTGGGCAAGGTCCTTTTCTTGCCCACCACTTTTTTAATGAAGAAGCCGTTGCACCAAAAAGACTTTGCCCACCCTACATTATAGCGTTTTTCGGGTGAAATACAAAAAAAGGGCAACCATAAAGGATTGCCCCTACAAGATGATGTATTTCACTCAAAAGGGAAATGCTATAACTACATTAACTTTTCGCCATATCTCATAAATAATCAAGGAACCTTATGTATTATTCGTTTATCCACGTTATTCCTCATTATCGAATTTATTCTCTTCTCTTCATTCCCTTTATATTAGTCGGGTGTTATAATCCCCAAATTTTTCAGGGGAATCAAGCAGAAAAAATTGATTTAAACACGCCTTGTTGGCAACACAGCGTTAAAACTTATTTAAGCACTTCTAAAAGTATTACGCAAGTGCTTAATGAGGAAATTATTGATTATCAGCCATTGGTTGAACAGGCTTTGACTTATCGCGCTGAAACAATAAAAGTGGCGAGACGATTAAAGGAGAACATCAATCAGGATAAGCCCTTATCTGGTTATGATTTAGACTTGCTTAATCAAGGAACACTTGCCCATCTTGAAGTGCGTCATAAACTGTATAAAGTCGCCGAATCATACGAATGTTGGTTATCTCCTGATACTTTAAATGCTTTCAAGAAGAATAAAGCCATTTCGCCAGAAAACCAGCTTAAAGGGATTATGTTTTCATTATCTGCTGCCTTAATCTTGTACGATAATTATTTGCTTGTGATTTCAATATTTGAGGAAGATAAGAAACTGCGCCGTTTTCTCAATGAACGTGATTCTGGATACGGCATTGGAAAAAATGAATTGTCTAAAATCACTCAATCTTATCATTCTTTAAGGAAGCGAAATCGGATCAAAAAGGCAGTCAAATTATACGAGGAGAAAATGGCGAAAATCTCAACCAAATTGAGGAATGAACCGGGTTTTAACTATTTGAAATTGTTGATAGATCAAAGTGCCTCCTATAATATGACTAAAAAATATTCGCCATTGTATGCCCTCAGCAAAAAGTGGGAATTTATGGGTGCGATAACTAACGATTCCTTGCGTAATCTGACTGCTCAAGGAATAAATCTGTTTAGCCAATTTTTTGGCAATACCATTGGATTGATAGAAACTCGTAAAGGAAAACTTTACAATCGTGCGACAGTGTTAAATCAGATAAACCGTCAGCTTCAGGCGGGTGATATTTTGTTAGAAAAAACCCCTTTTCGTCTCACTGATAAGTTTATTCCTGGGCATTGGGGACATGCAGCGATTTGGGTTGGAACAGAGGTAGAATTGAGACGTTTAGGTATTTGGGAACATCCGTTAGTTAAGCAGTATCATCAGAAAATTAAGGAGGGCTACCATATTATAGAAGCACTCCGTTCAGGGGTTCAAATAAGTGCTTTGCAAGATTTTCTTAATATTGATGATTTCGTGATATTGCGTCATACTCAACTTGATAATGAGACATTGGCAAAACGCATTATTTTGGCATTGCGTCAAGTGGGTAAGGCTTATGATTTTAACTTTGATGTTGAAACGACGGAGAAAATTGTTTGTTCTGAGTTGATTTATGTTGTCTTCATTGGACTCCAATGGCCAACTGATAAAAAACTGGGGCGTTTTACGATTAGTCCAGATAATATTGCTTCAAAAGCATTAAATGGTGGCCCTTTAAAGTTAATTACCTTTTTTCACGATGGCGAGTTTGTGGCACGTCATCCAATTCAGTTAATGCGTCAATTGATTAGGAATGATGAATGGTGAATGATTTTTTCTCGTTCCCACGCGCTGGCGTGGGAAGGAACGCCTTGGCGACGCGCCAGCGTCGCGTAACCCACAAAAACTGGACGCTGGCGCGTCCAAAATCGGTTCCCACGCTGGCGCGTAGAAAAATGTCGGGTGGATAAGCGTCGCGTCATCCACCTTTTTCGTGGTTTTGTGTATGACGCTATCGCTTATACACCCTACAATCAATGACTTAAAAACTGGTGTA
>JAOZSV010000354.1 GCA_029939505.1 Thiotrichaceae bacterium
TTTCAAAAATCGGATTTCTTAAACCTCGTTTCGAGCGGAGAAATCCGATTTTTTTTCAAAAATCGGATTTCTTAAACCTCGTGCGTCACATCAGGAAGTCGTTAGCCTCGATGATAAGGATGATTATTTAATAAACTCCACGCCCTATACAATTGTTCAGCAACAATAATTCGTACCAATGGGTGTGGCAAAGTAAGAGGTGATAATGACCAACGTTGCTGCGCCTTTTGTAAACACGCCTTTGCTAAACCCTCTGGGCTACCAACCAGTAAAGCGATCGTCGAATAAGTTTGCATCCAATGAACTAGCTGATCAGCCAATTGCAAACTATTCCATGATCGCCCCCCTTCATCAAGAGCGATAACATACGCCCCTCGTGCAACCTTTGACAACATTTGTTCACACTCTTTATCCTGTAAACGAAGCAAATCTGCATTTTTTGTACGCTTGCGTAGTGGGATTTCAATTAAATTTAAACGACAAGAAGCAGGTAAACGTTTACTATAATCATTAAAACCGGCTTCTACCCACGCCGGCATTTTTTTTCCAATACAAATTAAGTCAATGTGCATAATTAATTATGAATTATGAATTAAATCAATCATTTAAATACAAAAAATAGACAATAACTCGCTATGAGTAATCAGATTATTAACGGTGTCTAACCGGCGGGTGATTGATCACTGTTTTACAAAGTGTTATCAAGGTTTCAGGTTCAATATCCCCATTCTGCATATAAGGTGCTTCAATCAAACATCGACCTTGCCCTTGTGTAAATTGCTGGCTTTCTGCTTGTTTATCAAGAAATTGTAGCCAATCCTCGCCAGTAAGACTGGCTACTTCGGCGCGTGGGTAATAACTGAGACAGAATCGCCGTAGTAGAATAGAAATTTCTTGTACCAATTTTTGCGGATTCTGTTGATACTTTGTTTGCAGTTTTTCCAAGTCGCGCAATGCGATCTGCTTTGGCTCCTGACGTTTTTTTGCTGCCCTGCGTCGCAGTAGAAATATGACTAATATCAGCGTACAAAATAAGATCAGTAATAACCACCAACCAGGGGCGGGAGGCCACCAAGTAATTGGCTCTGGTAGGTGTATATCGCGTAAGGGTAATTGTTCTTCCATAATAATTGTTCACTATAATTTGTTGGTTCGCCTTTAATTTCTGTACCATTCACCATTCATCATTCACCATTCCTCAGCGATGTCCTAAACCGTGTCGTAATGTCGTTAATGGATCATCGGTTGTGGCACAGTGCAATAATAAGAGTCGGTGTTGATTGGCTAACTGTTGTAAATGAGCCTGATGTTGCAAAAAACGGTTGTGATATGTTGTGACAAGTTGTTGATCAGCTGTGTTTAGCGTGGTATCTGATTGACCATCACTGAGGCGATAACGACCCGATGGGGGTAATTGGCTCTCCAAAGTGTCATAGATAAATAACATCACGACATCATTATGTCTGGCAATTTGCATTAAGTGTGATTCAGCTTGTGCATTGAGGTTGCGAAAGTCGCTGATGAGGAAAATCAGACTGCCCGGACGGGCTACTCGTCGTAGTCGGGCCAAAGCTTGTTGTGCGGTATCTTTATTCCTATTAGAGTCTTCAGGCTTGTTTTGCATTTCGACCAGCTGTTTCAGAAAATGGAGTACCTGTGCTTTACCACGTTGCGGCTTAAATTCGTGATGCTTCTCATCAGAAAAAATTTGTCCACCAACGCGATCATTATGATAATTTGTATTCCAAGCGAGTAATGCCGCTGCGCGAGCGGCAAAAACGGATTTAAAAATGCCACGGGTGGCAAAAAACATCGGCGCACGATAGTCAATCCATAAAAACACGGGACGTTCTCGTTCCTCATGAAATAGTTTCGTATGCGCCTTACCTGTTCTAGCAGTGACACGCCAGTCTAAGTGACGCACATCATCACCGGGTTGATAAGGGCGCACTTCATCAAATTCCATACCTCTGCCCTTAAAGGCGGATTGGTAATGACCCGCTTGTTGGGTACGAATAATGGTTGGTGGCGAAAGGGAAAGAGCGGCGGCGTTTTGACTTAATCGAATCAATTCGGGCAGAGTCACACGTACTCCATTGGTGTTTATATTATTTCCCTTATTTTTTTTATGGCTTTTGAGTGGCGAGCCTTTCAGGTTTTTGAAATTTAGCATAATTGGTGAATGGTGAATGGTTTCGAGGTTTGAGCTAAGTGCGATTTCTTAAATGTCGGGTTACGTTATCACTAACCCGACCTACCATACTTAAATGTCGGGTTACGTTATCACTAACCCGACCTACCATACTAATAACGGGTTAAGGAACAGCAATACGTGTAATCAGCGCGTTAATGAAGATATCGGGTGTCACGCCCTCTGCTTCTGCTTCATAATTTAATATGATACGGTGGCGTAGGACATCATGAGCCATCGTTTGTATATCTTCTGGACTCACATAATCACGTTCTGCCAACCAAGCATGGGCGCGGGCGCACCGATCTAGCGCGATAGTCGCACGAGGGCTGGCGCCATATTCTAGCCATTTTGCTAAATCTTCGCCGTAGCCACCAGGATTACGGGTGGCGAGTACCAGTTGCAAGAGATATTCTTCTAAAGTATCTGCCATGTAAAGATCAAGAATCTCCCGACGCGCACGAAATAAGATTTCTTGAGTGAGTGGCTGAAAATTTGAGGGTGTTTTTGAGCCTTGTTGACGTGCCTCAGTACGCGCTAAATGGAGAATACTTTTTTCGTGGGCAGGGGCAGGGTAGTCAATTTTGACGTGCATGAGAAAACGATCAAGTTGCGCTTCTGGTAATGGATAAGTGCCCTCTTGTTCAATCGGATTTTGTGTGGCCATTACCATAAATAATTCTGGTAATTGATAGGTTTGGCTGCCCACAGTAATTTGCCGTTCTCCCATCGCTTCCAGTAATGCAGATTGTACTTTTGCGGGTGAACGATTAATTTCATCAGCCAAAATCAGATTGTGAAATAAAGGGCCTCGTTGAAATTTAAAAGTGCCTTCCTGTGGTCTATATATTTCCGTGCCTGTCAAATCAGCGGGGAGTAAATCTGGGGTAAATTGGACTCGATGAAAATCGCCCTCAATGCCTTCGCTCAATACTTTAATCGCACGAGTCTTTGCCAATCCTGGTGCACCTTCTACCAGCAAATGACCTTCTGTTAATAGGGCAATTAGCAAACGTTCAACCAGCGTATCTTGCCCAATGATTTGTTCGCTGACATAAGCTTTGAGTTGTTGTACAGCAGTTTGAGTTGATTCGTTAATAATATTTTTAGTAACTAATTGATTTAACATTGTTTTTTAAATTTTGAATGAGAGATTTGAAAGTAAATATGACTTAATTTTAACATTTTTTGTTAAAATATTGTTATCTTCTAACGTGTGTAAGAAATCCGATTTTTTGAAAAAATCGGATTTCTCAGTTCGAAACGAGGTTTAAGAAATCCGATTTTTTTCAAAAATCGGATTTCTAAATCTCAACTCGAAAAAGCAAGTTTTGCAAGAGGCTCTTTTTAATTACTGATGTTACGCACTATGTTTCCAAGATGTTTAAGAAATCTTTGAAAAAAAA
>JAOZSV010000355.1 GCA_029939505.1 Thiotrichaceae bacterium
AAAAATCGGATTTCTAAGTTTGAAACGATGTTTAAGAAATCCGATTTTTGAAAAAAATCGGATTTCTAAGCTCAAAAACGAATAGTGGTATAGGTTCACTACCAATCTTAACACTCTGGAATAGTCAACACGTCTTTACTAAACGTAATTGGACAAATTTCATCACTACCTATTTTCGGCAAACGTATTTCCAAGTTTGTTGCCGTTGGCAGAGTTGGAATCACTTGGCTTTCAGGTAAATCAACCTCGTTTTTCAAGTGATCATACATACGATCCATAGCTTGACTGAAATAATAATGCAATGGAACGTTATCGTCTTCGTTGAAGTTATCAAAATGACCCGTATTTTTGACTTCAATATAAACTAACTTATTGTTTTTATTCTCTTTATTGTTTAAACCATAATAAAGGCGAGAGGTAAAATTCACATGCGCGACTGCATCATCTCGCCCATGTACAATAATCGCGGGTTTACCTTGTAAATTGCCATGCGCTAAAACGGATTTAATACCTTCTTGAACAAGCTGGTAATCTCGTAATTCCATTCCTGTTAGCGGATTGCCCGTATTTATCGTAACGCCAGTTGTGCCAGTGGCTAATCGCCGTAAACATAACGCGCCTTCCAAATAGCCATCAAGGTTGCCATTGATATCAACGCTATGGCGAAAATTGATACCTTCTTCGTTATTGCCATGATTATTAATGAGATAAGTGCCACTGCTCGGCGGCATACCATTACTACTTTGAAAATCATCGGCTAAATCGGATAACATTTTGGCACTGGGCGGGTTATCTTCAATAGTCGCGGCATAACTATAACCACATAAGTTTTTAACAACACTAAAACGTCCATAAGCATTGGCGTATAAATAGGCAAAACCCGCATAATAGTCTTCATAATTATGGGTATTACTACTCGCCAAAGTGCCATAATTATTCAATAATGCTTGTGCTTCAGCAATTTGTTCAGCCCGCGTGCTACTGCTCAACCAACCCTTATTCTTTAAAGCAGTACAACGCCCAAGCATTTCTATATTGCCATTGGCACAAGGTTGAAAAACATTATAATAAGTAAGCACATCAAATAGTGATTTCCGATCTAATTTTTTATAGGGGAAGGTTTTATCGCCCTGCTCAATAGTCACCCCTTCGCCATCAGAAAAAGGTTTCGGATTAATCATTGGTGCTGCCACGACAACACCATCAATCAAATCTTCGCTATCTTGCTCCGTTGCCCTGAGAGAAGCCGCGCCACCACTGGAAACGCTTGAAGCAATCACTATTGTATTTGCGGGGATAAAAGTGGATACCAGCGTCCCTTTTTGACCGAAACTATCTTCCATATTAAGCACTTCAAATGCAAATGCGATGGCATCAAGAACATTTGTACCCCAATGCACTTCTGGATTTTGTTGTGAATGGGCGTGTTTTTGAGCGATGCGGAAAGGATAAGTGGAATTATGGGCGGCTAAATCCATTTCTGATGTCCCTTCTGCCTTAAAATTACCCGCAGTAGTAGCGCGTGTGCCATCAATCAAATTCACCGTATTCGTATTCAAATCATGTACACCATTGCCTGTCCCTTTATCAGTATAAGCCACCGCGCAGTGATTTTTTACACCCCATTCTCCCGCAATTCCAATGGCACCATATACGCCCCGTGAGCCGGGCGAAGGGGCAGCAACAATACAAGGATTTTCAGGATCAAAACTATCTGGCAGTTGCACCATCATCGTCACATTTTTTTTCCCTCTGGCATAAGCGATATATTCTTTGCCTTTCACCTTACCATTATTACTAGGCGTTGCAAATGGTGTTGGAACAGCGGAGCCGTACAATTCACCATATCCTGCACTGATACGCATATCTTGCGACGCTTGATATTGATTAACTATCGTCGCTTTGCGTATTTCAGCAGCAGTCGGGTTAATCAGATCAACAGCGGCGGGGGCTTCATCCATTAATCCTGTTTGTCCTAAGCCAGCAGTCAAGAGATCATCGTTAATGCCATCGTATTTCAGCATTTTGATTTCAAGTGGTACTAGCTCCTCAATTGGTTCTTCATCATCGCCTTCTGTTTCAGTCGACGACTCTGGCTCAGTCGTTTCTTCAGCTTCGCCTTCAGTTTCAGTCGATGTAGAGGATTCGCCATCGTCATCGTCAGTGATGACATCTTGTAATCCTACTGCTGCGCCGACAGCGATACCAGCTAAAATGACTCCTGTACCATCACCCTCTTCACAGCCGCTAAGTAGGCTAATGAAGAAGATGAGTACAACGAATTGGCGAAATAAACGAATTTTAATGTTTTTTAATGTCATTGGTTTTCCAAGTTTTAGAAAATAGAGGTTATTAGAAAGAAGGTTTAAGAAATCCGATTTTTGAAAAAAATCGGATTTCTAAGCAAAAGCAAGTTTTACAAGAGGCTCTTCATCCTGTTTTTAATCCTGTCAATCCATTAATCCGTTTTTCAGCCTAAAGTTTTTCTTCAAAAAACTTTAGGCTGAAATCCTGTTCAAAAACCATAATTATGAAGAAATTTTTAGTCTATTACAAGTTCAATTGAATCTCATTCATCTTGTAAGCATTGAGTCAGCGATTGAGCAAGATTATGTAACAGGGTAAAATAAGCCTTTTTACCCGCTGTTAATGTCGCGCCTAACGGATCTAATATCCCACGCCGCACCGAGGTATCTTCTATGAGGGTAGCGACTAGGCTTGATTCAAATTGAGGTTCAGTGAATACGCAGCGAATTTTTTGCTTTTTAATGCGAGCGCGTATTTGAGAAAGGCGTTTAGCACTAGGGCGAATATCTGGCGAAAGAGTAATTGCACTCACTGCTGTTAATTCATAACGATGTTCAAAATATTGATAAGCCTCGTGGAAAACTAAATAAGGGATATTTTTGATTGGCACCAATTGATGCTTTAAAGTGTGATCAAGTTCTTCAAGTTGCACCAAAAGCCGTTTTGCATTGACACTATAATTGTGCGTGTTATCTTTATCCAATTTGCTCAACGTTTGTGCAATAACTTGTACCATCATTTTGGCATTTTGAGGATCGAGCCAAATATGGGGATCGATGTAATGGTGATGATGATGTTTCGTTTCGCCGCGTGCGGAGAGTAGGGTTAAACCAGGCGTATCAGATAAACGTAAACGCTCTGTATCAAGTGTTTTGAGGATTTTTTCTAAAAATATTTCTAGGGTGGAACCTATCCAAATCACCAATTGGGCGTTATGTAATCGCCTCATTTGTGAAGGCAGAAGATTGTAGTGATGTGGAGATTCTCCGCCCTGTAATAATAAATAAGGTGTTCCTACACCTTCCATCACGCCGCTAACGAGGGCATGAATGGGCTTGATTGTGACAACGACTTGTGGTTCAGCTTGTGCTGTTAAGGTTAATATCCATAGTAGAGATATTACATAAGGTATTGATTTCTTTAACATTTTTTTTATTGAACTGTCCAAAGCTAAAGCGTTGTGTTTTAAAATAAGTTAGAGGTTCTTGCAAAACTCTGAACACACAATGTTTAAGAAATCCGATTTTTTCAAAAATCGGATTTCTAAGCTCGAAGAAACACAC
>JAOZSV010000489.1 GCA_029939505.1 Thiotrichaceae bacterium
GGCATTGCCTTAACCGCACCCAGCAACGCCGCCGATTACATTTACGATGACCTTAACCGCCTCATCAAAGTGATCTACAATTCCGGCAAACAGCTTAATTATCGCTATGATGCCGGTGGTAATCTCCTCAGCATCACCACCACGGACGTGTCCAGTTTCGATATTGAAGGCCATGTCCGTGATACAGATGGCAACCCGCTGTCTGGGGTTTTGATAAAAGTTGACGGACACACCGCCAAAACCGATGACAACGGCTATTATCAAATCACTGGCTTACCTAATGGTGACTACACCTTAATCGCTGAACTGGAGAAACACAACTTCACGCCACGAGACATTACCGTTTCCGATGACCCCGTTCTGGTTGTTGATATTGTTTCAGATGGTTTAACTTCTTGTCTCCTCTATGCGGTTCACGATGAAGGCAGAAGGGACAGCCAATTCTTCACCGTCAACCCGACACAAAACGTTGAGGTGAAGTTGCTGGGCAAACAACATTTCCAAAAGGATATAGAAGCCTTGGATATCGAACCCAGAACCAATCAGATATTTGCCGCCGCTGGCGACGATGGCACACACCCCGGTCATCTCTACAAGGTCAATGCACGCACTGGTGGTTTGCTCCATGTTGGCGAAACCACCTTTAACGAAATCAACGGTTTATCCTTCAAACCGGACGGTTCACTCTGGGGGTGGGCAGAAGGTGATGGCTTAATTTCCATTGAGACTCAAACGGGTCATGGCACCTTAGAAATCGCTTATGGTGGTCCGGTTGAAGACATCACTTGGGACAATCTGGGCGTGATACTCTACGGTGTCGAAAGGAATAAACTGTTAGCCTACAACAGCCAAACGAATAACTTGACCCAATTAAACTGCACATTGCCCGGTGGCGAAGTGGAAGCCCTTGAAATGTTGCCCGATGGACGACTGTTATTTGGCATTCACAATGACAAAACGTTAAGTCTCCATGCCCTTGATATTGAATCTTGTTCGCTTGTCGGCATTAATATCTCAACCCAAGTTGAAGGAATGGAACTGAATGATGTCGAAGGAATGGCTTGGCCTGTTGAGGCTTGTTCTCATTAG
>JAOZSV010000025.1 GCA_029939505.1 Thiotrichaceae bacterium
GCAGCCTGATTGATGCGGCGACTTTTGTCTTTCCTTTACCGCCTGAAGTACAACAGGTTAAATTATGGCAAGCTGGGAAAGAAATGTTGCCTGTCGCTCTGCAATATCGCGCCGCCAAAGTTTACCGTTTGACAGAAACGGAGTATTTGGAAATGATTTCACACTTTGGTTCGCCAAAAGCCTTGTTTGACTATTTTATGACGGTTTTACGCGACTATAAAGAAATCTCCCCAAATAACGCTAATTCATACGGGAAAATGGCAACCGCTTTTCACCCCTTTTCCTCAAAGAGAACAACAGCAGAACGGGAATTATATAATCATTGGTTGCCCTTAATTCATTTTCTACACGCTCAAAAAAGACATTTTCTAGCCAAAATGCCTTCTGAACAAGAAGAATATCAAACTCATTCACTAGAGTCTGCTGAATTAGACGCTTTGGTTACAGAGGCGCGTCAAGCAGAAGTCAATCAAGAATGGGTGATCGCTTTAGAAAAGTGGACAGCGATTGCACAGGGTAGTCAGGGCGATTTACATCATCAAGCGCAATTAGCCAGGGCAGAACTGTTAGAACAATTGGGCGACGTTTTTTTAGCAACGCGCCTATTACAGCGTTTATTTCTAGGCTCTGATCCACTCTTGTCTCAAAAGGCTTATGATAAGTTATTGAAAGACAAAGAAAAAACAAAGCGTGCGCTCTTACCCCTATTAGCGACAGCTGTATTGCGCTCAGAAACCGAGTTTTCAGAAACCGAGTTTTTTGAAAAAACTCGATTCGATGTTTTCGTTTTTTTGAAAACGAAAACATCGAATTCTAAACATATTAACTCAACTCATTCACGTTTTAATAGAAAAAGGCTATCGAAATGAAGCATTTATGCTCGGTTTGATCATGCCCCCAACGCAACGCCCTCATGCTTTGATGATAGAACTCGCTTATCATTCAAGTTGGTGGCAAACGTTTACGGCACTTCTCTGGTTTCTCTCAGACGAAAAGCAACAATTATGGCTTGGTTTCAAAGCGCAAGATAAAGGAAATTATGCGGCGGCTATCAACTTTTGGCGTGATGCGGGTGCAGAAGGGCTCAAATTCGCTCACGCGCTAAAAAAAGGGATTGAGATTCGCACAAAATTACAAACACCCGTTGATCCGCTAAAAAAAGGATTTAAAGAGAGAAAACAAGCCATTTCAGACTGGACGCGGTGGCAAACAGAACATCCTGGACCTCGCCATTGGAAAAATGCGGATCATTTTGTCCATGATTATGCACGCAACGCGCTCATTTATAGTCTTGAACGGAATCGCTATTTTCACGTTTTTATCAGAACTCGTAGGGTGTATAAGCGGAGCGTCATACACCAAAAATAATCCGATTTAATGGGAATAAAACCATTATTGAAAGGTGCATGACGCTATCGCTTATGCACCCTACAAATCTTATAGTTTAATACACCTTACGAGTTAGATATCTAATGAGACAATCTCCCACCCAGCAAGTAAATCTTGAGTAATCATATTTGTTCTACCCATTTCAGCTAACATTGCCACAGTTGTAGCTATGGCAAAACCATCAAGATCTTCACCTTCATGTTTAAAACATCCTGAAACAAATTCAACTGTTGCTTTAACATTTGGTCTGTTCAGAAGTCCGCTTGCATAGCCTAAACCGGAAAAACAGGTCGCTTCTATCGCAGCATATGATTCATACTGACTTTCATCGGTCGCATTTATAAGATTTTTCATGCAGTTCGCCGTCAGCTCGCTCTTTATTTTGAATGGAGTGCTTTCTTCAACACGAATACGCACGGATATTTCTACATTTTCCGCTTTTTTTGCAATAACAACTAATCCCATTCAAATAGCCTCTCAGCTCTTATTAAGATGATAACTAATTCTACTTGGTTAAATTTGACGTAACTGATTGATTTATAAGAAATCACTAAATATAAGTGAATTCAATAAAATCAATCAGTTACCCTATAATGTGACAAAGTATACTGCACACGGGCATAACTTAAACTTTTAAGTAGGTGGGCAAAGTCTTTTTTTGCCCACCTTCCTCATTAGAAAAGTTAAGTTTATTCCCATTAGAAAAGTTAAGTTTATTCCCGTACTGAGTATAGAACTAATCCCATTGAAATGGTTTCAAAGCATTGGGGGCTACTTTCAAACCTTGTTTTTCTATGGCTGCTTTGATTGATCCCAAGATTTCTCCACCAAATTGAAATGAACCAGAAATATTATCAAGTTCAGTAATAACACTTCCGTCTATTTTTAATGTCCCTGCCCCTCTAGTAGGCTTATTTCCCCCCAATACTTGAGGATGCATGTGAGGCCCATTTGTAGCAATATGTACCACACTATCTACATCCATTACATAAACATACTCTCCTGACTCTACGTTAGATGTTAGTTTAACAGAAGATGAATGTTTTTTGTAAAGAAAATCATCAACAAGAGGTCTTCTTGGTCCAGAACCACCGCAATTGTGAACAAGATAACCTTTTTTGCCAACAAAATAATTTTCATTTGTGGCCACTGTAAGATTAAAGACTAGGCCATAAAATGGCCGTTTAATCACATTCTGAACTTTCAATTCTGTTTTATGCAAAGTAAAAAGGTGATCACCTTTTTTAATTTGATTAGCATGAACCCATCCTTGACCATTTATGTAAAATGGATGTTCAGCAGTAGCCTCAATAGTTTCACCATTTTCCAAAATCAGAGTGACAATGGTGTATTCCTGTTCACCTTGAATAAGATTAACAACCTCATTAAATTGTTCTTGTCCAATTTTCTCATCATAGGACAAAACGAAGTCACCTATTCTGATTTCCTCAATAGGAATCAAGCCCTGTCTCGTGTGGACTAAGGTACCAACTATGAAACTACTCTTTTTCTTAGAACTGCAACTACCGCCCAAGCGTAGAAACAATTTTTGTGTGGATTTGTTTAACCTCCCTAAAATAACAAGAGCACCAAGTGCTTTGTCAGTCAGTTTCTCTGTCACCGCTCCCATAGGATCAGTAACGAAATCAAAGAAATTCAAGGCTTTGTCAATCCGACTCATGGTGCTCAAGATGCTACTAACCGAGTTACCTGCACTAAAACTGCCCAATGAAAAGTACCCACTCGGATCAACCATATTAACCGGATCAGCATTGCCATACAAATACTTATGCAAGGTAATCGGGTCTTGCGGAACACCATCAAAGCCATCCATACTCAAAAACCGCCCACTACCTGGATTATAATACCGCGCTCTCAGATAATAATTCCCTGTATTCGGATCAATCTGTTCACCCGTGTACAGATAATTATTATCCGTTTCACCCGTTTGCTCTAGCAATTCACCAAAAGCGTCATAAGTATAGCTATCTGTGATTTCACTACTTGGGTTAGTTAGGGTTCGAGTACTGCCTAACCCATCATAATGGTAATAGTTAACCTCATTATCGCGATATTGACTAACCAGATCATCACCATAAAGATAAGCAACCTTGATTTGATTATCTTGGTCAAGTTCGGCAATCACTTGAGATAAGCTATCATTACTCTCTACGACATATTGAGTGACTTCTCCATCGGCATTGGTTTGAACACGGTTGCCATCCGCATCATAAGCATAAGTAACCGTACTTGTCGTTTGACCATTTTCCTCTGTCACCACTTCAATTAAACGGTTATCGCCATCATAGCTATAGAGCAAGATATTATCTTCTTCCGCAATCCTAATCGTGTTACCGTTGTTATCATACTGATATTCGACACCACCTTGCTTTTTAAGACGGTCATTAGCGTCATAAGTGTACTCAGTATGAACTCCATCTTCTATGCTATAAACACGATTACCAACGCTATCATATTGATAACTAAATGAGATTTCACTACCATCAGCCTTAGTAATTGCTTCATCCTTTAAGCGATAAAGGTCATCATAACGGTAATCAACCACACGACCAGTATGCTCTGTGACTTGAAGACGATGTCCGGTAGGAGCTAGAGTATATTGGTAACTCGCAAGAAAAAAAAATAGGGGACAGACCACATTTATTTTCGCATTAAATGTGGTCTGTCCCCTATTATTGAACGAGTTACCTCAACGAGAAATAGGGGGGGACAGTCATGAACTGGCTTGTTGCCAGTGTTGACGGATTGGTGGACCTCTTGACGCTGGCGCGTCGAGAATGGATTCCCACGCCGGCGCGTGGGAACCAGAAAAACCCCTGCTGCGAGCCAGAGAATGGATTCCCACGCCGGCGCGTGGGAACCAGAAAAACTCTTTGGTCGTGTTCCACTTATGTAATGATGAACGTGATAGATGAGTATTACATAACTTACTTGTCTGATTGACGTTTTTTGATTTTATTATGGAATAAATCATATTCATCACATCCATGTTCTAGGTAAAAAAGTGATTTTTTAGCATCTTCACGTACTTCTTCCATTTCATCAGACAATGCGGTTTCTAAGGCCACAATGGACATTTCACATTTAAAAAATCGTAGTGCCCAAGCTATTGCACAACGAATGTACCAATCAGTCTCTTTATTTCCACCGCTTAACAGTCGGCAAAAGCGTAAAACCACTTTCTGTTGTTGAGTGGCAGACATTTCTTTTCCTTGTTCAATAAGATAATCTTGAATCTTACCAAGTTCTCCAATAATCGTTTCTCGATTATAATCATGTTTTTCCTCTTTTAGAAGGTTTAGTAACATATCAACTACTTGTTCGCCACCCAACGAGCTTAGTAATATGATAGCTCTATTTCGATCATGCCAATCTAAAAACAATTTTTTATTTAATGCCTCACGAATAGCATTAAACGTTTTTTCTCCTCCAATCTTTTCAAGACAACTAAGAACATTATCCTTAGTACCTTCTTGGAAAGGTTTTCCATCGCCTATTAAAATTCTCAGACACTTATCTTCATCAGTTTCTTTAACTTTTTTCTTACTCATAAGATTTATAAAAGTATGATAAAAACTAATGGTAGTGTCCCAATAATAATAAAAAATTTTAAAAATCTTGTGTCTCCTCAACCTTAAAATAAAATTTTCTTTATCTTTGGGACACCACCAAAAGTAGTGTAAATAGACAAATTGTAACCAACTCTTTGGTCGTGTTCCACTTCATGTAATGATGAACGTGAAAATTGCTTTATTCTAAGCTATTTTACACTTCACATTTCATAATTTTTGGAATATTACCTAGATTTTCTTCCTTCAATGGTATTCGATGTACCAAAAGCATTTTTATCTCCTACACTAACCCCCAAAGCATTAATTTTTAAGACCATGAATATTTTGGCAAACGTTGCAATGATCTTTCACTTTGCCACGCGCAGCGTGGCCAGTAGCACCTTTTCTAACCTCATATGACAAAGTCCAAAGTATGCTTAGAGGGTTTGACCCTGTCCACAAGAGTTTATTAGCTGCACGAAATTCTGAACAACGTCCAATGGTATGAGTTGTACCAAAAGCCTTTTTATCTCCCATACAAACTCCCAAAAACTGTAAACGTTTAAGTAGTACTGGGTGTACTGATGAGGGTCCATCACCATTAAATGCTGCTCGTGCTTGAACTTTAACGGGATCATATGCAGCACCAACAATATATATCTTTGGTACTTTATTAAGTCGACTATTTGGTGTCTTGTGCAGCAATTTATCCATCGCCTGATATGCCCGGTGTTTCGCTTTCCGAACTTTATCGCGTTTTTGTTTACATTTGCTTCCTTTTCCTTTATTGTGAACCACCAATTGTTGAGAACCGACCATATAGGTATGCGAATCTTCAACTGTTAGGTTGTATACCTCAACATGAGTTGGAAACTTGGAAATACTAATGACTGTTGCCAAATCACCAGTTGCGAGCCGAACATTATCACCTTCTTGTAACTCTTGGGCAACTCTCCAAGTCTTATCTTCTAAATAAAAAGGATGATTCAGCGTTGAAGTAATACTTTCGCCAGTGTTAAAAGCAATCTCAAGTAAATCATATTGACCCTTTCCACGAATTAGATTGGTTACTTCATGGTATTGATAGGTATCCGTTTCTTCGTCATAACTTAAAACGAAATCTCCTATCTGAATATCTTGAATAGAAACCAGCCCTTTTTCAGTGGTAACTTGCGTTTCAGCCGTAAAACTATTACAACTAGTGAACAACGTTAGCAACTGATCGGCTGCCTTGCTTTGACCTAGCATTCTAAATAAAACAAGGCCCCCACGTGCTCTGTTAGTCAATTTGTCAACGACCGCACCGGCCGGATCAGTCACGAAATCAAGTATATTCAAGACTTTGCCAACCCGACTCATGGTGCTCAAGATGCCACCAACCGAATTACCGACACTGAAGCTCCCCAATGAGAAATACCCACTCGGATCAATCATATTAACCGGATCAGCATTGCCATACAAATACTTATGCAACGTAATCGGTTCTTGAGCATTCCCATTAAAACTATCCATACTCAGGAAACGACCACTACCAGGATTATAATACCTAGCTCTCAGATAATAATTCCCCGTATTCGGATCAATCTGCTCACCCGTATACAGATAATTATTGTCCGTTTCACCAGTCTGCTCTAGCAATTCACCAAACGCTTCATAAGTATAGCTATCTGTGATTTCACTACTTGGGTTAGTTAGGGTTCGAGTACTGCCTAACCCATCATAATGGTAATAGTTAACCTCATTATCGCGATATTGACTAACCAGATCATCACCATAAAGATAAGCAACCTTGATTTGATTATCTTGGTCAAGTTCGGCAATCACTTGAGATAAGCTATCATTACTCTCTACGACATATTGAGTGACTTCTCCATCGGCATTGGTTTGAACACGGTTGCCATCCGCATCATAAGCATAAGTAACCGTACTTGTCGTTTGACCATTTTCCTCTGTCACCACTTCAATTAAACGGTTATCGCCATCATAGCTATAGAGCAAGATATTATCTTCTTCCGCAATCCTAATCGTGTTACCGTTGTTATCATACTGATATTCGACACCACCTTGCTTTTTAAGACGGTCATTATCATCATAAGTGTACTCCGTATGAACACCATCTTCTATGCTATAAACACGATTACCAACCGCATCATATTGATAACTAAAGGAAACTTCACTGCCATTCGCCGGCGTAATTGCCTCTTCCTTCAAGCGATAAAGGTCATCATAACTGTAATCAACCACACGACCCGAATGCTCTGTTATTTGAGTACGATGCCCTGTCGGGGCTAAAGTGTATTGATAACTGGCTAGCAAACTATTATCTGGTTTGCGTGTTTCCAAGGAGGTCAAGCGGTTAAGCTTATCGTAACCATACTGTGTGGAAGTGCCATTGGCATAGTTCACCTGTTCACGATTGCCCACCGAATCATAGACATAAATGGTTTCGCCATCAGGTGCTATCACCTTTTGTAATCGAGACAGTGTATCATACTTATACTTCACCTCAGCCACACTACCATTAGGAGCCGTGAACTTCAATAAAGTCCGATTCCCCAACTTATCATAGCCATACTCTAAAATCGCCTGATTAGGTTTCACTTCCTTAATCAAGCGATGACGGTTGTCATAGCTGTAATTCGTTGTTCCTAAAGGGTCAGTCTGAGTTTTACGATTACCAATCACATCGTAAGTAAAGCTTTCCACCCGTCCATCGGCATAAGCGATTTTTAGCAAACGATCATTGTTGGGATCGTAGCTAAAAGTCGTTGTTTTTTGATTGAAATCCGTATGACTCAGCAAGTGACCTGTCTTTTTATGGTATGCAAAGGTTTCCGTCATGCCTAACGGCAATGTGCGACTGAGAACCCGACCCAATTTGTTGTATGTCCAAGTTGTTGTCTGCTGGTTCGCATCTATTTGACTCAGACGATTACCGACTTCGTCATAAGCAAAGCGAGTTTGTACTTGGCTATCATTAAGAAACTTGGCCACTTGAGTCAGGCGAGCTACTTTGTCGTATTCGTACTGGGTTTCCCGTCCAGCCAAATCTCTCTCACTCACCAAACGCCCACCAAGATCATAAAACTCTTCTTTGACAAGATTATCAGAATAGAGGGTTTTGATACGTCTGTCTAACACATCATACTGATAAGAGATAATGTGATTGTTGGCATCGGTTTCCGAAACCAAGTTGCCATTTTTGTCATAGACAAAAGAGCTTACCTGCCCCAAGGCGTTCTTGGTTTCAATCCAGTTGCCCGCTTTATCGTATTTGAACTCGGTCAGATTCCCTTCTTCGTCCAGTTGCGCGATGACATTGCCCACCGCATCATACTTGATTTGCGTAAAGCGGTTATCCGGGTGAATCACCTTGGTTTGACGATCAAGTTTATCGTATTCATAACGGATGATTTGTCCAGCCGCATCCGTTCTTGAAAGGAGATTTCCTTCCGCATCAAACGAGCGAGTTTCCTTGGTACCATCTGAATAACGGGTTTCAGTTAGATTACCGTAAACATCATATTTATACTCAGTCCGCCTTTCTAAGGCATCAATACGAGCCACTTCTTGGCCAAGGATGTTGTATTTCGTTTTGCTGACATTGCCCAAAGCATCAGTGGTTTGAATCAGGCGATTGCGTTTGTCGTATTTGTAAGAAGTGATTTCTGTAGTTGGATTACCATCGGCACCCGTGCGTTTATGGCTTTCACTGAGTTGATTGCCGTTGTCATCATAGGTGTAAGTGACGGTGTGACCTAGCGCATCCGTTTCCGTTAGCTTGTTGCCACTTTTATCATAAGTGAACTTGGTGATATGACCTAAAGCATCGCGGGTTTCCGTGATTAAACCTTTTTCAATGGTATTGACGATTTTGGCATTAGCAAGGGGGAGTCGAATTTCCTTCAAGTTGCCACGATCATCATAATCTATCTCAAAAGTACTACCTTTCGCGTCAGTCAGCGTGGTTTCTTGGCCCTGTTCATTGTAGGTGAACTTAACGACGTGACCTTCTGGGTCCTTCTCTTCAAGCAGATTAAACTTATTATCATACTTAAAGAAAGTCGTATTATCCAACGGATCCGTTTCGCTCAATTGATTACCGAAATGATCGTAAGTCGAACGAGTGAGATTGCCTAACGGATCAACCAGGCTCGTGACATTACCCCGATCATCGTAATACAGTTGAGTCACTCGCCCAAGACGATCAGTGACGAGGGACTGGCGACCTTCGAGATTATGATTGAAATTGGTGCGGTTGCCTTCTGCGTCAAGTTGAGCGATTAATCGACCAGAATCATCATAGATATTTCGCACCTGTTGACGGCCTAACGGGTCTTGAATATCCGTCATGGCGTGAGTGCGGTTGTAGCTGTAACGCACCGTGTTATCGGTCGCATCAGTGGAAGCGACTAAGTCACCGGCGGCGTTGTATTGATATTTTATTTGGTGACCACTGGAATCGGTGATTTTAGTGATGCGGTCTTGGTTATCACGGGTGAAGAGAACGCTTTTGCCAGCAGAATGAATGATGCCATCACGGGTATAAGTCAAAGTATTGCCATTGGGGTCTTTAACATTTTTGATGCCAAACGATTCATCCAATACATATTCATAGCCCGCTTGCGTGGTCAATCTGTAGCGACTCGGATTGAAGGGTTCGCCCGTCGATAAATCAATCAGATCACGGCTATCAAAGTAAATATCGTCGCTCAGGGCATCCAATGATTCCAGTTTGGAGAAGGTGCCTTGCTGTGATTGAAATGCCACCACTGGATTAATGGGTCCCCCTTGGAAAATGGGGCCGCATTCCGGTTGTACATGGACATTGAAGGTTTCAACTTGACCATCTGGCAGCGTCACAGCAACTTGTGGCGAGCCTAATGGTTCGAGACAAAGTTTGCCCATGAAACCGAAGCCGTATTGGTTGAGTATCCAATCTTTTCCCGGTATACGCGATTCCTCCACTTTAATACTCTGATAGTTGACGCTCCAACCATGCCCAAAGTCAAGTGCTTGCCCTTTTTGGCGCGTGTCGTAGGTTCGCAAAACATTGAGGGGCATACCCATCATCGGAATCGACAAGTCTTCTACTGTGAAGGAAAAGTGGCCGACTTTGAGATCACCTGAGACTTTGATAACGCGGTCAACCACCGTGGTTTGGTTATTGGCATCCGTCGCGGTCACACGAATATCGTACAGGCCGTTCATAAGCAAACTTGGGTCAAGAGTGCCTAAGACATCGTTATTGATTGCACTTGACCCATTGAAAAAAGTGGTATAGCTATTTTTACCACGAGGTGACCAAGCAAGAGTATAACCAATCAGATAAGTATCAGAAACCGTACCAATAATCTCGGTAGGCGCTGTTATTTCGGCATCTGCTGGGGGAGAAGTCAGCGTCACAACTGGCGGTGTGTGATCATTAGGAGCCGTCACCACAAAACGGCTGGATGCTTCCGTCGAATTGCCCTTAGAATCGGTGACAGTCACTTGAATCAGATAAAGGCCAGGCGTGTCGCTGCTGAACTGAGCGTGACCTTCAGCATCAACTTCAATGGGGGTACCATTAACGGTCAAAACAATCGTCAAACGGTCAAGCGCAACATCGCTTTCAATGGTGATTGGCAGCGTGTCGCCTGGTATGACAGTCTCGGCGTGCTTGATTTTGATGACTGGCGGCGGTGTTTGGTTTTCAACGTCATAGAGGATTTGTCGATCACCACTGGGGTAAATGATCCGAAAGTCGGCAATACCATCGCCATTGACATCCTCAATCTGTTCCATAATGAGTTTGCCATCAGGAGGTGGTGTCCCTTTGGTGACGAGCTCATCTAATTGGCTTTGATGAATTTCCCCATTTTGAGTGATTGTAATCGCACCATCAGGGGTAATCTCAACGGCTTCAACACCTTCAAGGCTTTCAAAATAGGCTCGAAGGGCCTCTAAGTTAGAGGGAATAGTGCAGGCAATAGGCCAAGCGATACCCTCAATATCATTATAAGGGGTATTAAAACTGGCATCAGCAACGGTTTCGCAGGTGTCGGCATTATAGGTATGAATAGCCAGTTGCTTGTCGTTGTGGAAACCATAGAGCAACAAGCCATCAGGTAATGTTTCAAGGCTTTCCACTTTTTTGGGCAAACCGTTACAAGCAACGTTCCAACCTGTGCTATCATACACCCACAGGGTACTCGTTTGCGGATGGTCTGCGGCAACACCATATAAAAGGGTGCCTTCCCGATTCCACGCCAGTGCGTAAATGGAGAAAGGTCCAAATTGTTCAAAGGCGTTTTTTTCGGCTTCGGTTTGAGGCCAAATTAAAGTACCCTCTGCTGTGTCAATATCTAGTTTCAATAGGCCCTGGTCAGCCCAAGCCACTAGACGGCCATCAAAATGAAAGGCCAAACCGACGACGTTGTCAAAGCCAATGTCACCGATCAGCTTAGGTTCTCCCGTGTCGCCATCGACTTGGAACAATTGGGCCTCTTTTTTGCCAGAGGCGGCAAAGAGTGAGCGAGTTTGCGGATGGCTATCAAGGGCCTCAATGTCATAGGCTTCAAGTTTGTCACCTAACGAATTAAAAAGACCTTCTTTTAAGTCGTAAGTGAAAAATTGAGTCTCGGAAACCCCTTCATCATGCACTGCATAAACGGTGTTACATTGGGCTGGGGCTTGTGCTTGTGCAGCTTGAAAATGACTTGAAAAGTAAATCAAGCTGAAACAGGCGAAATAAAATAGGGTTTTATTCATAATTATCATCTCCTAAGAATTAAAGGGTGAGCAAGCAAGCGTCAGGTCACTGCCATTAAGTTTTCGAGGTTTGAGTTTTTTTTTCAAAAAAACTCAAACCTCGAATACTTCCAAATCTAAAGGTTTGGACTCCAAGGCTTAACTTAATGGTATTGAAGCGTCAGGTGGGTCACTTTCTACTAAATCCACCCTCAAATTGCACTTTCCACCCGTTGATTAAAGATTTAATCAATGGCACAACAATTTTACTGTTTTTATAATAACACATCAAACTTCAAAAATATTTTTCGCGTTATTTTTTTAAATATTTTCGCATATTGCACCTTATGCCCATCATTTATTTAAAGGCGGTTCATTTTTTTAGGGTAAAATTTTTCTTCAAAAAATTTGAAAGCCTCGAATTTTGATTGTGTGGTTGATCAAAAAGGCTTTTGACTCATCGTATTTTCGCCATATAGTTTGTCAGATAAATAATGATCGAGGCGAAAGTTTTTCTTCAAAAAACTTTCGCCTCGATCACAAGGGCAGACACGCAGGTCTGCCTCTACAAGTACGTTATTTCATACGATTTCAGGTAGGGGCATTCGAGGTTTTAGTTTTTCTTCAAAAAACGAAATTCGAGGTTCAAGTTATCGAAAAAACTTGAACCTCGAATCGAATCCTGTGTGTTCGCCCTGATTGTGATCGAGGCTAAAGTTTTTTGAAGAAAAACTTTAGTCGAGGCTAATGTTTTTTCTTTAAAAAAAACATTAGCCTCGACTCGATCATTATTTATCTGAACATCTATATATGGTAAAATAATTACAACGATCACTTAAAATTACCATAAAGATTTTCATCATTTAAACCGTTTTTGCTGAGATGATTATAGCCTAACTTTTTGTTTTTTAATGAAATTATTAATTTTAACGCCTGCCAAAAGCGGATTTGAATTTAAGTCAATCAAGAGAAAGTTTTAGGCGATAATCTCTGATCCATTGGATAAGATATTATTATATCATTGTAAAATGGTGGGCAAGATAAAACTTTGCCCACCCTACCAGGCTACCAGGCTAAGGAATACAAAATAATTTCTACAACGTTGTTTCAAACCTGTCAGGTTTAGTTGAACGTTGTTTCAAACCTGTCAGGTTTAGTTGAACGTTGTTTCAAACCTGGGTTTAGTTGAACGTTGTTTCAAACCTGACAGGTTTTAAAAACCTGTCAGGTTTAGTTAAAGACTCAAAATGAATATTAAAAATTTACCTTCTATTCCTCACCCATTTTTCATTATTACCACATTTTTATTATGGCCTTTTGTCAGTTATGCCCTCCTTGATGATATACAAATTGGATTATCACAGCCTTTTCAATTTCCTCTCCATTGGGATAATGTTAAAGAGGCTCCTGTTTGGGTGGATGGCAAAGCCCCTGAATTTAATAGAGATTGGGGACTGCCCCAAATCACATTAGCCCCGAACGAATTGGTCACTATTTGGTTAGCAGAGGGACAATGGTTGCGAATTCGTCATCCAAATAAACCTTTTCCGACGGATGCCCTGGACATTTCTGTGTCTTATGGTACGGGATTATATGCTTATATGCCCATTTACAGTGCAGAAGAGGGCAAATCTCTCTTGCTGAGCCCTGATTTGAGTCAGTCTCGTTTTGTACGCATCCAGCTTGCGCCTCAACAAAAGGAAAAGGTTGCAATGGCTTTGTTGACTTCGCGCCATGAAAATCAACGGGATATCGCACCTCAATCTCAGGAAATACCTCTGTCTTCTGAGAGCGTTAAATTACAGTTTGGATATCAAACGGAAGCGCAGTTGCTTGAGGAAAGATTTTGGCATTTGCCAGCGAACTCGCCGGTGAATGTGACGATAGAAGGACCAATGTCATTGGCATTGGAAAGCCGTTTTATTTATCCACCCAGCGAGGCGGTTTTACAGCAAGCTTATCGCCTCTTTGTGACTTTAGATGATGATAATCTGTGGGTGTTGGATTTTGAAACCAGTGCGGAAAATAATCAATCTATTCATATTAGCGGTAATATACAGGTGTTAGGGCGATTAGAAAAGACTTATTTGAAAATACCGGCGGGGGTGCATGATGTGCAAATCAATAGTAGCGCGAATTTATTTATTCGTCTCCTTCAACATCTTGAAACGCCCTATTTTTTGCCGGAAATCAATCAACTTAAAGACAATCCTTCCCCAGAAGCCACTTGGTTAAATAAGTCAGTATGGCAATTAACAGAGAAAGAGATTTTGACGCTGAAATTGACCCATTTTGATACATTGGCGATCATTAAACAACATGCACTGCGTTTGATACGTGATAATAGTCATCGTGAAGGGGGATTATTGGGGGCGATGACAATGCGTGAAGCGGCCAGGCGGCGACCAGATGAAGCGAGAGTTCGCCAATTTGCTGATAACTTATTAGGGCGATATACCTTTTATCGCAATTTGTTACCAAAACAAGGTAACGGTTCCTTTACATTTCATCGGTTTATCACTTATCCCTTGCGTGATACAAGACCACGAAAACAACCACTTGTGGTTGCTGAACAACATGTTGAGGCTTATTTAAAACGGATATCAGGGGCTTATTTTGCGCCCATTCAAAGACAGTATAACCATTATCAACTGCCTAAACGTACCGTTCCAAGCCTATTGCGCGTCATCGTCAAACCACAATCAGAACCGCAAATATTTTGGTTACAGTTGGATAATGAAACCCCTGTGCGGATGCGAGTTGAACCTGATATATTTGAAGCGCCTTCTCATTATTATCGTTACGCTCAAGGTGAAGCGGGATTAAAAACGCTGGCCTTGAAACATCAGACCGATGCCGACACATTGGGCGGTCCTTTTGCCAGTCGGCATAAACTAGGCAGCCTGATTGATGCGGCGACTTTTGTCTTTCCTTTACCGCCTGAAGTACAACAAGTGAAATTATGGCAAGCCGGGACAGAAATGTTGCCTGTTGCCCTGCAATATCGCGCCGCCAAAGTTTACCGTTTAACAGAAACGGAGTATTTGGAAATGATTTCGCACTTCACATCGCCAAAAGACTTATTTAACTATTTTATGACGGTTTTACGCGACTATAAAGAAATATCTCCTAACGCTAATTCATACGGGAAAATGGCAACCAACCCCTTTTCCAAGCGTAGGGTGGGTAGGAGTGAATAGTCATGTAGGGTGGGCAAAGTCCTTTGATTGCCCACCTTCCTCATTAAAAAAGTGGTGGGCAATAAAAAGACGTTGCCTACCCTACATGGCTACTTGAGGCTTTAAGTTGATTTGGAGAAGGGGTTTTTTGAGATTTTACCCTTTTGCCGGTCGGTGGGCAACCACGTTGCCCACCCTACCTGGCTATTTTTTTCACAAATTGGGTTGTGTATGTCATTGCCATAATGGTGCATGACGCTATCGCTTATGCACCCTACGATTGACGAATTATTCAAGTTGACCAGTCAAACATATGCGGCTTACGAGTTTACGAGTTACGCTTGCTTATTTCCCATTTATTTCAAAATAGTCAATAATGGCTTGTTTGCCTTGTTTGACGATTTCTACCGGTGGGGTTTGGAATGGATTGTCTTCGACATTGATGTCTGTAATCATGGGCATGGGAATTTTAATAAAAAAATTATTCCCCCAGTTAACTTCTAAGTCTAAATTTAAAAGTATTTTGGGAAATTGGCTTAAGTTATTTCCACATAAATCAAGCCCCAATATTTGCAGTTTTCCCATTTCCAGTGGCAAGTTGCTTAATTGGTTATAAGATAAATCAAGCTCAACCAAGTTTTGCAGATTTCCTATCGAAGGCGGCAAGTTGCTTAACTGGTTTCCTCCTAAATAAAGCTCTTCTAATTTTTGCAGATTTCCTATCGAAGGCGGCAAGTCGCTTAATTGATTTCCTCCTAAACTAAGCTCTTTTAATTTTTGCAGATTTCCTATCGCAGGCGGCAAATGGTTTAACTGGTTTCCTCTTAAATCAAGAACTTCTAATTTTTGCAGATTTCCTATCGAAGGTGGCAAATCGCTTAACTGGTTTCCTCTTAAATAAAGCCCGGTTAATTTTTGCAGTTGTTCTATCGAAGATGGCAAGTAACCTAACTGGTTATCTTCTAAAACAAGCCAAGCTAATTGTTGCAGTTTTCCTATCGAAAGCGGTAAGTCGCTTAACTGGTTTCCTCCTAAATAAAGACTCGTTAATTGTTGCAGTTTTTCTATTGAAGGCGGCAAATAGCTTAATTGGTTTCCTCCTAAATCAAGGTCAGTTAGGTTTTGCCATTCTCCTATTGAAGGCGATAAGTTGCTTAATTGGTTTCCTCCTAATCCAAGCTTAGTCAATTTTTGTAGTTGTCCTATTGAAGGCGGCAAGTCGCTTAATTGGTTTTCTCCTAATCCAAGCTTAGTCAATTTTTGTAGTTGTCCTATTGAAGGCGGCAAGTCGCTTAACTGATTCCCTCCTAAATCAAGCTCAGTTAAGTTTTGCAGTTTGACTATCGAAAGCGGTAACTCTTTCAAACCACAATTATATAAACCTAATCCCGTGATTTGATTATGCTTATTCCGCACATAGCCCACTGGATAACTAGAATACTTCAGCTTTTCTGAATAAACAAAATGATGAATCTTCTTTCTGTTTTTTATTTTTTTGCCTATGGTTTGTTCTAATTGTTTGATAATTTCTGGTTTATCTGATTTGAATAAGTTTTTGAAAAATTTAAACATGTTTTTTCCGTTTTTATTTAACTCGGTATCGGGGTCATCGAATGGAATAAAAAAATAGACACCCTTCATATTTATGCAAAAGTAGTGAACAGTTTATTCTCTGCATGTCATTCCAGTGAAAACGAGATTCCAAACTATCTTTATTAAACTTGTCCGTAAATACTGTCATTGGTTAAAGAATAACAAAATAGGCTATCCATGCCTATTTTACCTTTGACCGTCCGTGACAAGGATACAAGGCTCTGGCCGTCCTGTGTCCGCTGGTTTTCGCAAGCTCAAACAACGCTCTCCCCAATGACTGGACGCAGTAACGCACTTTTTCAAAAGTGCTCTAGCTGCTAGTACTCTAACAATCTTGGATTGATGGATACAATGATTTGAGTTTTATCCGTGCATCTTCAGTGGTAAAACGCCAGTTCACACGAATAGTTTCTTGATTTCGTTTCTTTTCCCATTTATCTATTTCTAACCGCAAAATTTCTTGATTTGGAATGCGTCGATTCAAGCATTGACGGCTCAAAACGCCAATTTCTATTTCTGCCATATCAAGCCAACTACCGTGTTTTGGGGTGTAATGAATTTCCAAACGTTCAGCAATTCGTCTTGCTTCTTCTGGTTTGAATGCGCTATAAAGTGACCCCAGTTTGTGGGTATTCAAATTATCCATGACCAATATTATTTTTTTATCTGGATAGTGTTTGTCAACCAAATCTTTCATTAAATGTGCCCAGTCTATTTTTGTGTGCCTATCTGTGACTTTGACATGTCGCCAGCCTTCCAGTGGTGCAGACAGCATAATTGCTCACTCCATTACGCTCGTATTCGTAATCATATTTTTCAACGCTATTTTCCTTTTGAGGTAACGGTGTTCGTGTTTCTTTCAGATGTTGCTTGCTGGTTTCATCCATACAAATCAACACTTCATCTTCTTTATAATCTCGGTGATAGACTTCAAGCACATCTTCCATTGCACAAACAAAATCGGCATCTTCTTTGGGGGGAATGACCCAACATTCATTTTGCCAAGGTTTTAATTCATTTTTTTTTAATGTTTGCCGAACACACTCAGTGGATATTGAATCAACAACTTTATGTTCAACCAATCTATCCGCAAGCCATTTCAACGTCCAATCAGAACGTCCTTCGGGTGCTTGAGAACAAGCAGTTGCTACCAAAAAAGCTTCTGCCATCAAGTTTTTTCGGTATCCGACGTTTTTGAACTCTTGGATTAATTGCTAAGTCAATACCTTCTTCAACAAAACGTTTGCGAACACGCTCTACTGTCAATCGACTGACATTTTGTGCTTTGGCTATATCTGCATCTTTTAATGAAGTTCTTTCACCTGCTTCATCAGCTAATAATAAAATTTGAACATGAATCAGTTTGCGTACTGCTATTTTTCCTTTTGACGTTAATTTTTCTAATTCGATTCGTTCTTCTTGTGTTAACGTTACTTTATATTTTTTTGCTGGCATGACTCACATCTTGATGATAATTTGTTTTAATTGATAGGGAAATATATCATACATTATATTCATCATAGCTACGATGTCAGAGTACTAGAGACTACTTGCCATCCTTGGCTCGCAGCGTATTTGGCCGTTGAAATCCTGATGAGTTTTCAAAGCATTGGGGCCATAACTAAAGCTCTCTGTCACCCAACGGTAAAGTGCGTGTTAGAATATGGCCTATACTGTCGTAAGCCCAAGTTGTGATGTGGCTGTTAGCATCCTGCTGTGAAATTTTATTACCAATCTCGTCATATTTGAAATGAGTTTCACCAGCGAAGCTATTTGGAAAAGAAGGAAAAGGACTAGGTTCGGATTATTTTGTAAACACCACAATTCGCACAAAAATTCAAGCCTACTCTCTTTTATTCGCAGCTATAGTGTTTCCCGATTGAGTAAGGTACAAAATTTAATTAAATGCAAAATTATCTTTTATATTATCAAGTAGTTAAATAACATAAATGTACTTCACTAAATCGGGAAACACTATATTCTTTTGGTATGTCGCCAAAATAGGCCTAAGTTCAACAAACGAATGACCCAGACCTATTTTTTCACCGAAAATCACCAAAAACGGTACACAATAGACTTGTCCGTAAATAAAATTTATATTAGTAAAAACAATAAATTAAAATCCTCAAACCCTTATTATCGGACAACTCTAATAGGTAATGCTTATGCTCTACCCAATAGCTTGCTGATTTTGCTTAAAATTTTCTTTAAAATTTTACCGACCAATATTAATAGGTCTAATAGGTATTCGCCTTTATTTGAATAACCCGCTTTTAACCACTGGTTCAATGAAATTTTGAGTAAAGTGAGTTTATGGCTAAATTCTTCTTGCTCCCAAGCATCTAGTAAAATTTGATCACATTCTTTGAGAAATTGTTTTTCAATTTTTCTATATGCTTTATATGCTTTATCATATAGAAATTCAAATTCTTTATTTTCTGCTAGAAAAGGAGCATTTTCAGGCAATTTTAGGGTTTCAACTAGCGGCAAATCATTTTTTAACAAGATATCTTCCACTTGCTTAGAAAATTCATAGATAAGTGATGGTTCGTCTTGATTGATTTTTTTTATGTGCATAGCGTGAAGAAGGGTTATTGTTCCTTCAATTTTTCGCTTAAGGTAAAGCCAGTGAGTTTTTCCGTGTTCAATAAACTGTTTCTCAGTTTTAATCGTTTCAAATATATCCCATATATCCCATAAACCCGTATTTAATCCCTCCCACATGTCAGACTCTCTTACATCTGGTGCCATTAAGCGACCTTCAATATGTGGAATTTTGGTCAAATAAACGGTTATTTCTATCCAAAAAAACTGCACGTCCTCCAGAGTATAATTTTCGTGACGAAACGTTATAGAGTGGGGTTGCTTTGGGTTGCACAATATAGTAGCATAGTGTTCACAAATCAGTTTTTCCGTTTGTAAAATATTCTCCAAATTTTGCTCTTCAAAAAAAATATTACGTTCATGATTTGTGTCTTCGTCTGTAAATATAGAAAAATCTAAAATTTCTTTTAAATCAATATGAGTTTTAAAAAAATCCTGCACAAATATCAAATATTTTGGCAGATAAGCTCTAAATGAACTGATTTTGCAGTCAGGCAAAAATTTTATGAATTTAAAATCAGATAAATACATCATCTTGAAATGACCTCATTAAAATAGATGGTAGTCCTAAACAACTCGACTTTGGCCATTTTTAGGAGCAATTATGCCATTAAATATAACCCTTTGATAATCAATTTGTTAATTAGGGCCAGTCTGCCTTATGAGGTGATGTGCCCTAATTCTAATATCATTTATCTTAGAAAACACAAGGAGTATGGAATTGCTTTAACGAGTTATCCTCTATAATCTTGATTATGAATTCCATTCAGAAAGTCATTTGGAAGGAACTCAATCATCAATAAAGACAGAACTGTGGCAAATAATTCTTTATACCGCTTTCAACCACTCTTTTAAAGAAACACCTAGCGGTTTCAACTTGTTAGCAAATTCTTTACGACCCCATAGCAATAAAAGGAGTTGGTCATGTTGCTTCAAAAATATTTTATCATCCATTTTAGAAAAGAGATTTTTAAATACATAAGATAATGTGGTCACTCGTTCCATAAAACTAATTGATGATAAATCTTCCTCCACAAATTGAAAAGGTCTCTCCATTTGGTTATAGCGAGTCATTCTGTCACAAGAAGGTCGAAGTGATTCTATTTTCCAGACTTTTTTCCAAAAATAGAGCCATTTTCTTTTTCCAATTAATTGATTGTCATAGTAAGCTGAATCAATTAAACCTGTTTGTAAACCGTCAATTAAAAACGGTTTATATTTTTTATAAAATGTTTGATGATTTATATCGTTGAGATCACCAAAATAACGAATTCCTAAGTTCCCTGTAACATGAGGAAAATGGTTGAGTTCAATGGTTATAGAAAAATCTCCTTCTCTGAGACACATCTCATTCCTTTTTAATTCACAAGGTAATTTACTAAAATCCCAATAAGAAAAAACAAATCTGTTAACTGATGTATCATACAATATTGCTTCATATTCTTTGATAATTTTTTTATTTAAATAAAAAAAATCCTCAGTTCGTAAACAACGTCTGTGCCACGGATGCTGATGATATTTTGCTATTGAATCAGTCAATTGTTGAAGATAAAATGCCAAATGTTTTTTATGACAGTCACGTAAAAAACTTGTAAAACTGATTTGGATACCAGGAAAAGTCATCATATACAATCGCTGCGAGCCAGGGAAAGCCGATAGGTGGGGGCGAGTAAAAGTGGACAGAGATTGCACGGGAGAGTCAGGGCGATTTACATCATCAAGCGCAATTAGCCAGGGCAGAATTGCTGGAACAATTGGGCGACGTTTTTTTAGCAACGCGCCTATTACAGCGTCTATTTCTAGGCACTGATCCACTCTTATCCCAAAAGGCTTATGATAAGTTATTGAAAAATAAAGAAAAAACAAAGAGTGCGCTATTACCCCTATTAGCGACAGCCGTATTGCGCTCAGAAACCGAATTTTCAGAAACCGAGTTTTTTCAAAAAACTCGGTTTCTAAACATATTAATTCAACTCATTCACGTTTTAATAGAAAAAGGCTATCAAAATGAAGCATTTATGCTCGGTTTGATCAGGCCCCCAACGCAACGCCCTCATGCTTTGATGATAGAACTCGCTTATCATTCAAGTTGGTGGCAAACGTTTACGGCACTTCTCTGGTTTCTCTCAGACGAAAAGCAACAATTATGGCTTGGTTTCAAAGCGCAAGATAAAGGAAATTATGCGGCGGCTATCAACTTTTGGCGTGATGCGGGTGCAGAAGGGCTCACATAATCTCCCCTTCGTTCACCCCCAACTCTATGCAAACATGGTTAATTAATTCCTCTGTTATCACTCGTTCATATAATGATTTCCTATTCGGCATTTGTCCACTCACCCGACGCTTACTTTCATCGTCTCAGAAATTGGAAACGAGGAGATGAATATTTTTTAACTTATTGTTTTTTATTCAAGTTTATCAGCAAGTCAACGTGATTATTTAATCACGTTTGGTTAAAATCGGTGGTAATCATACTATTTAGTCACCTCAACGAGAAATAGGGAACAATCATGATCAGGCTTGTTGCCAGTGTTGACGGATTTGTGGACCTCTTGACGCTGGCGCGTCGAGAATGGATTCCCACGCCGGCGCGTGGGAACCAGAAAACCACACGACCAGTATGCTCAGTGACTTGAAGACGATGTCCGGTAGGAGCTAGAGTATATTGGTAACTCGCAAGCAAACTATTATCTGGTTTGCGTGTTTCCAAGGTGGTTAAGCGGTTAAGCTTATCGTAACCATACTGTGTGGAAGTGCCATTGGCATAGTTCACCTGTCCACGATTGCCTACCGAATCATAAGCATAAGTGGTTTCGCCATCAGGTGCTATCACCTTTTGCAACCGAGAAAGTGCATCATACTTATATTGCACCTCAGCCGCAGTACCATCGGGTGCCGTGAACTTAAGTAAAGTCCGATTCCTCAACTTATCATAGCCATACTCTAAAATCGCCTGATTCGGCTTAACTTCCTTAATCAAGCGATGACGCTTGTCATAGCTGTAAGTCGTTGTTCCTAAAGGGTCGCTCTGAGTTTTACGCTTACCATCAACATCATAAGTAAAACTTTCCACCCGTCCATCGGCATAAGTCGTTTCCAGCAAACGATCATTGTTGGGATCGTAGCTGAACGATGTCGTTTGTCCATTAAAGTCAGTATGGCTGATTAGATTGCCCGTCTTTGAATCAGAGACAAACGTTTCCGTCATGCCAAGTGGCAAAGTCCGAGTCAAAACATGTCCCATACTGTTATATGTCCAAGAGGTTATCTGGTTGTTGCCGTCGGTTTGACTGAGACGATTACCCATTTCGTCAAACCTGAAGCGGGTTGTTACCGGATTACCATCAAGGAATTTTATAACTTTGGTCAAACGACCAAGCGGGTCGTACTCATACTCGGTTTCACGGCCTGCCAAGTCTTTTTCACGCACTGCCCGTCCCAAAACATCATAAAATGTTTCGGTTTGGAGGCTATTTGGGTAAATGGTTTTCGTGCGTCGGTCCAATGCATCAAGTTGATAAGCAACCGTATTTCCGTTGGCATCAGTTGAAAAACATGTAGTTAAATAACTAAATCGAGTCTGACCCCCATTGATTTTGATGAGATCATTGCCATACAAATAACCTACCTGGAGTTCACCATTTTTAGTCCTTTCCAGCTTTTAACCATTCATCTAAAGACACATTCAACGGCTCAAGCATTTCACTAAACTTCTTATTTTCCCATGCATCTAACAAAATTTGATCGCATTTGGTAAGGAATTCCTCTATAACCTGATTTTGGGCTGCAAGCAAATCTTCCATCGTCTTTTGCTCTAAATTAGGTACACTCGACAGATCGGGAAGTCTTAGCTTGACGTAAGGATCGCCTATTAACGATAAAACGACTGAAGATTGCTTGGCAAACTCATACACAAGAGAAGACCCACCTTGTAATTTTTCTTGTGTGTACATCTGGTGAGGTACTTTGAGTTCCCTTATTTTTTCACGAAGATAAATCCAAGTTGGTTTACCTAGTAGAGTTTCTTTTTCTAATCCATTGCTTTCCAAATAAATTCCACCTAATTCAATAATATCCGCTACTCCTTTTTCCAATCCTCTTTCTAATTCCTCTTCTAGGGCCTTTCTTATAGAATTTTTACATCTATAATTATCGCATGATGAATGAAGTCTTGAAGAAATAATAACTCTCGGAATCTTGGTTAAAGAAATATCTATTGGCCCTTCTGTTCCCCTTGCACTTTCCATGACTATCGCAAAACCATGTGAAGAATGAGGGTAAATATCACACAACATCAGCACCCATTTATTCAAGAAAGGATTAATTAAAGAGTGCTGATAAATACTATACTTGGCATATAGTTTTTCCTTTTTAAATGACGGAAGAAAAATAGGTAATTTGTTTACAAGGCTCCTATAATTAGTTTGGCCAGATTTGGTATTCATAATATCTGTTAACTGCTCTATATATGATACAAATGATGCTTTACTGCAATCCGGCAAAAATTTAATTAAAATTATATCACTAATAAAAAACATAATGCTTATATACTCACTCGTTCTTTTGAACATTTTCTTAAGACACCAATTCGTACCAACCTATTTTTGGTTAACTTGGAAAATTCCAAGATTAGGTAGGTACGAATTAATGAAAAATATTAAGGGAATAGAGGTATTTTACCCACTCTCTTTGCCATTATTAACGCAAACGCCGTCCATGATTGACAATTCCATCGCCCCTGAAAAGAATATGTCGTCTCCTTATAAGGTTCATAAACCACAAATTGCCACAAAAAATATTGCAAAATTGTAAATCGTGCCTCTTTCCTCCAAATTCTTGTCGTTGGGTTCTCCTTTTTCATTTCCTTTCTTGAGGTAGAGTCCTTTATCAAAAAACCGGGATAGGTATTAGTTGGAGAGCTTCCATCTAAAGCACACTTAATATCTTTCATAGCTTGCACCCGTTGCCCTCTATCCATCCCGTCAAACTGAATTCCAATATCAAATCGCCATCCTTGACGTTTAAATTTCTTCTCAACATAGACAAAATGGTGTGCCAAAGGATTTTTACTTATTCTAGGAATATTACTAGTTCCCTTAAAAACATGATATTTATTACTCTTTAGCAGTGCTTTAATAAAGCGACGATAAATATTTATCCTTCCCAAATTCAATATACTTCTTATTTGTAGCCCAATACTAACACTGGCTAAACTCATCTGTCCTGTTGGATCAACAAACACCACTGGATTCCCATTCGCATAAAGATACTTATGCAAAGTAATCGGTTGATCCCGTTGTCCTTGCCAAGTATCTGAGGTAAGAAAACGCCCACGACTTGGGTTATAATACCGCGCTCTCAAGTAAATCAACCCGGTTTGCTGATCATGTTGTTCGCCAGTGAATCGGTAGTGATTTAGCGTGGCACCATTTATCTGTAATGGATTCCCAAATGCGTCATAGTGGTAAACATCCGTTACCGTTTGGTTGTCATCGGTTAAGCCTTTGGTACTACCCAATCGATCATAATGGAAGTAGCGATTTTCGGATCCCCGTTTTTGACGAAGTAAATCATTGCCGTAGGTGTAGCTGGCTAGCAAATCATTTTCAGAAGAACGTTCTTCCAAGACTTGGGCATAAGGACGATTTTTGTCAACCAAGTAGTGAGTAGCAACCTCATTGAGCGTGCTACCGATCCGAATTCCATCGGTATCATAAACATAAGCCATGCTGTCATTAGAAGTGGTTACGTTGACTAAGCGGTTCTTCAAGTCATAACCTTATTATTTTTCATATTTTAACCACTCCTCTAAAGACACCCCTAATGGGACTAAATTCTCACTAAACAGTTTCTCTCCCCAAGCTTCCAACAAAATTTGGTCATACTTCTCCAAAAACTCTGCAAGCCTTTTATTATCAGCCGCATCCCATTTATTTATTTCAGTTTGGGACAAACCGGCGAATTTAAAAATATCTCGCTGTTTGAGTTCTATGTAAGGGCTAGTGCTTGTTGGTAACAAGATTTCTCCCACTTGCAGGGCAAATTCATATACCAGCGAAGGCTCATCACATGACGATTTCTCTTGTTCCTGAAGCCATGAAAGGGTTTTAAACTGAGATATTTTTTCTTGGAGATAAACCCAATGAAGTTGGCCTAAAGTAATTATTTCTTCAGTAGTCGGTTTATCAATACTCATTTGATCCACTAGTCCCTGTTCCATAGCCATTACTATCAATTTTTTATACTGGTTTCTCTCGGCTTTGGGTGGTTCCAAAAAAAACTCAAAGTGAGGTATCTTAGTCATATAAAAATTCAAATGAAAACATGCTCTATCAAATAAGGCACCCGGAGAAGGATATTGCCATAACATAGAACCCACAACAGGAGAGTGTCTTGATTGAGCTAAGTCTAGGTTTTTAGTGTACCTATTGAGAGAACCCAAAAATGGCAAAGGATGTGGTTGAAATGCTGTTCTTTCTAAATCAGATGTCTTAGTGGTTTTATTTTTGACGTAGGCTTGGTATAATTCCCTTTTGATACTTGACGGTTCAAAGTTGACATTTTTATCAACAGGCCACTTTTGAAAAGTCTCGGTTAGTAGGCTTAGGTATAAATTAAATGACACTTCTCCACAATCAGGCAAGAATTTAGTAAACCCAAAATAAAAATGTAGCACCATGGTTAATTCCTATCTCATTAGTAATAGAGTTAATCCAAGCCAGCATCCTCTTGAGTGGCTTTCTCTAAAAAAAATTACGAAGTTACCAAAATGACCAAGGTTGATTCCGTACAAGTAGTGGTTTATTTTTAACAGCCTTATGTGTCACTTTCATAACACTTGTCACTGTGTAGGATAGCACTAATCAAGGAACGGGCACATTCCTAAAAAATAGGTCATTTTTATAATTCATTGATTTATAAAAAACTTTATTAGGATGTGCATCGCCGACAGTTTAGTAAAATCAATGAGTTATATTACCCACTTGGAAAATGGGAATGCGCCTCAAGAAACGTTTGTAAAAGTAGTGACAAAAAATCATTCCTACAAAAATTATCAGTTTTTGATACTCAATAAGGCAATAAACTAAACTTTTGTTAACTTTTGTTAAAGTAGCGAATAGCCAATGAATTATGGCCTATTGATTGTCAATAGGCCATTTGTAATTTTTAAAAAAACGTTTGGTTTATAGCCTCACGTCGTATAAAAAACTGAATTTTTGTCTACACCAGTTATCACTACCTACGGTGTGTAGGAACAAGACTAAAGCATCATGCCATCATATCTCAAGGATAGACACGCATTTTTTGTATGAGTCTTGCGTTCCATAACGCAAAACGGGTCCAATTTTGACAGTTCCATCTGTCCTTAAAAGAATAAAGAAACGTTTTCCCATCTTCGTAAGCATACGGAAAGTAAACCGTCATTTCCCATAGAAAGTATTGCATGTATGTAAATTTGGCTTCCGCCTTCTTTTTAAGGTGTCCCGGAACAAACATTTCATTTCCGGTGTGAATTTGCTTTCTTGTTGTATCGTTCTTCATCAAAGTAGCATTATATCGGGTGGAGGGTTTTTCGCCTCCTAAAACAAAAGCATTCAGTAGTTCACATTTAAACTGCTTACGCTGAACCACCGTTCTTGGTCGAAATGTAGCAATATCATAACGCCATCCCGCACCTACCAGCGGTTTTCGGCTTCTTCCAACTTTGAGCAGAGTATGTTCAACAAAAACAAAGTGATGAGCAGGTGCCTTGGTTACGTTCCGAATGCCAGAAGTTCCTTTGAAAACGTCAAACTTCTTCCCTTTAAGTTTATTCTTGATAATGTAACGAGCAAGCTTTAGCATAGACGTTCTTGCTAAATGGCCCATTATTTGGAATGTTGCATTGAGACTGGTTAAACTCATATGTCCCGTTGGATCAACAAACACCACTGGATTCCCATTCGCATAAAGATACTTATGCAAAGTAATCGGTTGATCCCGTTGTCCTTGCCAAGTATCTGAGGTAAGAAAACGCCCACGACTTGGGTTATAATACCGCGCTCTCAAGTAAATCAACCCGGTTTGCTGATCATGTTGTTCGCCAGTGAATCGGTAGTGATTTAGCGTGGCACCATTTATCTGTAATGGATTCCCAAATGCGTCATAGTGGTAAACATCCGTTACCGTTTGGTTGTCATCGGTTAAGCCTTTGGTACTACCCAATCGATCATAATGGAAGTAGCGATTTTCGGATCCCCGTTTTTGACGAAGTAAATCATTGCCGTAGGTGTAGCTGGCTAGCAAATCATTTTCAGAAGAACGTTCTTCCAAGACTTGGGCATAAGGACGATTTTTGTCAACCAAGTAGTGAGTAGCAACCTCATTGAGCGTGCTACCGATCCGAATTCCATCGGTATCATAAACATAAGCCATGCTGTCATTAGGAGTGGTTACGTTGACTAAGCGGTTCTTCAAGTCATAACCATAAGTGGTGGTTCCTTCGGGCCCATTTTGCGTTAAGGTGTTGCCATTAGCATCATAGCTATAAGAATGATCTCCAGCTGTGAGTAAGCGGTTGTTGGCATCGTAGTTATAGCGGCCGATAACCACGCCATCGACTTGAATTGCTACACGGTTGCTTACCGCATCATAGCTGTAAGCGAGAGTCAGATCGCCGTTGATCGGGTCGGTGATGTCTTCCTGAATCAGTCGCCCTAACTTATCATAAGTATAAGCGACTATTCGGCCATTGGGTTCAATTACTTGAATTGGGTAGCCAAGTACATTCAGGGTATACTCGTAACTGCCAATGACACTTATGTCCGAATTGAGATGCTCTAGTTTGACCAACTGATTGGACGTATCGTAATGATACACGGTGATGGTGCCATTGGGACGAGTCACACGCGTTAAATTACCAACTACATCATAAACATAGCTAGTTACACCCTCATCAGAATTTGTAACACTACTGAGGCGGTTGAGTTTATCGTAAGTGTAAGTCGTTTGGCCAGAAGAAGTAGTGACAAAGGTGCGATTGCCATTAGCATCGTAGCCATATTCAAGGGTAGCCCCTTCTGGATGAACCACTTTGACCAATTGATTATGCACATCATAGCTGTAGTGAGTGACACCTCGACTATCAGTGATAGTAGCGGGTAGGCCGTTTTTGGTGTAGGTATAACCAATGATACTTTCATCTGGATAGGTTTCCATCACCAGCCGATTATTGCTATCATAGCTATAACTAATTGTATCACCATTAAAATTTGTATGGGTCAGGACATTACCATTACCCTCATAAGTGAAGGTTTCGGTCATGTTAAGCGGCAAGGTTCGACTTAACGGCCTACCCAAATTATCATATGTCCAGCTAGTGGTATGATCCAGCGCGTCAGTTTCGCTGATGACATTGCCAACTTCATCATAGAGATAGCTGGTTTCACCGCCTTCGGCATCAATAACTTTAGTCAAATGGCCTACTGCATCATATTCATAGCGGGTTACTTGACCGGCCCTATCAACATCTTGAACCCGACGGCCCAAGTCATCATACACCACTTGAGTAAAGGTATTATCCGCGTAGATAACTTGAGTTGGTCTACCGACACCATCATATTCAAACCGAATCGTTTGGCCCGATGCATCCGTGACACTGGTACGATTACCAATACCATCATAGGTTAGCTGGATACTTTGACCTAAAGCATCGGTGATTTTAACGGGTTGTTCACCTTTTCCATATTCAAAAGTCGTTCGGTTACCATTCGCATCGACTTCCGCCAATACCTGCCCAACAGCATCATATTCCCGGCTGGTAGAGGTTTTGTCAGGTAATAGGGTTTCCACCAGACGATTTTGATAATCGTAACGATACTGCGTGGTTTGCCCTTGCCGATCCGTGAAGCTGATTTGATTATCATTGGCATCATACATCGAACTGGTTGAAGTGTCATCCGGGTAGTTAGTTTTAATTAAACGACCCTGTATATCGTATTCAAAAGTGGTACGATGCCCGTTTTTATCTACAGTCGCGACGACTTGACTAGCTGCATTATATTCCGTCTGGGTCACATAACCGGCAACATCTGTGATTTTGGTGGGTTTACCATCAGCATCGTAGACTGTCGTACTGAGGAATGAAACGGGATTGCCATCAGCCCCAGTACGTGTTTTAAGTTGACTGAGTTCATTGCCATTTTTATCATAAGTGATATGGGTGACATTTCCCAAACTATCGGTTTGACTGATAGGATTTCCGTCATTGTTATAACTAAATGACATAATGAGTTTACCACGCCCATTGAGGATGGCAGTGGCTTGTTTAGCACTGTCATAGATTGGCTCAAAAATATGACCCGCTGGATCGGTTGCCTTGAGTAGATTGCCTTGCGTGTCATAAGACATTTCTAACACATTATCATTGGGGTATTCTTCCCTTAAGAGATTGTTATGGTTATCGTAAGCACTTTTCGTGATGTGACCTTCTGGGTCTTTTTTAGTCAAAACGTTCCCATGGGCATCATAAGTGTACTTGGTGGTATGGCCGAATGGATCAGTGCGACTTAATTCATTCCCATTTGCATCGTAATCATGATAAGTCACATGACCTTTTGCATCAATTTCTGTGACTATTTTACCTTTATCATCATAAACGTAAGTCGTCGCAAATCCACGACGATCACGAATGATCTCCTCACGCCCTTCGATATCATGATTAAAATGGATGTGGTTACCTTCTGCGTCAATTTGAGCAATTAATCTGCCAGAATCGTCATAGAGGTTCCGCACCATTTTGCGGCCTAACGGGTCTTGAATATCCGTCATGGCGTGGGTGCTATTGTAGCTGTAACCTACCGTGTTGCCGATCGCATCGCTGGAAGCAATTAAGTCACCAGCAGTGTTGTATTCATATTTCAATGAGTTGCCATTCGGATCAGTGATTTTGGTAATACGATCCGAACTATCACGGGTGAACTGGACACTTTTGCCAGCAGAATGAATGATGCCATCCTTGCTATAAGTCAAAGTATGGCCGTTAGGGTCTTTTACTTGACGGATACCAAAGTCCTGTTCCAATTCATATTGGTAGCCTGCTTGAGTCGTTAACCGATAGCGATTGGGATTGACAGATTGACCAGTCGATAGATAAATCAGATCATTCCCATCAAAAAGGATAAAACCCAGAGCATCTAATGATTCCAGTTTGGAGAAGGTGCCTTGCTGTGATTGAAATACCACCACTGGATTAATGGGTCCCCCTTGGAAAATGGGGCCGCATTCCGGTTGTACATGGACATTGAAGGTTTCAACTTGACCATCTGGCAGCGTCACAGCAACTTGTGGCGAGCCTAATGGTTCGAGACAAAGTTTGCCCATGAAACCGAAGCCGTATTGGTTGAGTATCCAATCTTTTCCCGGTATACGCGATTCCTCCACTTTAATACTCTGATAGTTGACGCTCCAACCATGCCCAAAGTCAAGTGCTTGCCCTTTTTGGCGCGTGTCGTAGGTTCGCAAAACATTGAGGGGCATACCCATCATCGGAATCGACAAGTCTTCTACTGTGAAGGAAAAGTGGCCGACTTTGAGATCACCTGAGACTTTGATAACGCGGTCAACCACCGTGGTTTGGTTATTGGCATCCGTCGCGGTCACACGAATATCGTACAGGCCGTTCATAAGCAAACTTGGGTCAAGAGTGCCTAAGACATCGTTATTGATTGCACTTGACCCATTGAAAAAAGTGGTATAGCTATTTTTACCACGAGGTGACCAAGCAAGAGTATAACCAATCAGATAAGTATCAGAAACCGTACCAATAATCTCGGTAGGCGCTGTTATTTCGGCATCTGCTGGGGGAGAAGTCAGCGTCACAACTGGCGGTGTGTGATCATTAGGAGCCGTCACCACAAAACGGCTGGATGCTTCCGTCGAATTGCCCTTAGAATCGGTGACAGTCACTTGAATCAGATAAAGGCCAGGCGTGTCGCTGCTGAACTGAGCGTGACCTTCAGCATCAACTTCAATGGGGGTACCATTAACGGTCAAAACAATCGTCAAACGGTCAAGCGCAACATCGCTTTCAATGGTGATTGGCAGCGTGTCGCCTGGTATGACAGTCTCGGCGTGCTTGATTTTGATGACTGGCGGCGGTGTTTGGTTTTCAACGTCATAGAGGATTTGTCGATCACCACTGGGGTAAATGATCCGAAAGTCGGCAATACCATCGCCATTGACATCCTCAATCTGTTCCATAATGAGTTTGCCATCAGGAGGTGGTGTCCCTTTGGTGACGAGCTCATCTAATTGGCTTTGATGAATTTCCCCATTTTGAGTGATTGTAATCGCACCATCAGGGGTAATCTCAACGGCTTCAACACCTTCAAGGCTTTCAAAATAGGCTCGAAGGGCCTCTAAGTTAGAGGGAATAGTGCAGGCAATAGGCCAAGCGATACCCTCAATATCATTGTAAGGGGTATTAAAACGGGCATCGGCAACGGTTTCACATCGGTTGGCATTATAGGTATGAATACCCAGTTGCTTGTCGTTGTGAAAACCATAGAGCAACAAGTCATCAGGCAATGTCTCAAGGCTCTCCACTTTTTTGGGCAAACCTTTACAAGCAACGTTCCAACCCGTGCTATCATACACCCACAGGGTACTCGCCTGCGGATTGTCAGCGGCAACACCATACAAAAGGGTGCCTTCCCGATTCCACGCCAGTGCGTAAATGGAGAAAGGCCCAAATTGTTCAAAGGCGTTTTTTTCGGCTTCGGTTTGGGGCCAAATTAAAGTACCCTCTGCTGTGTCAATATCCAGTTCCAACAAGCCTTGGTCTGACCAAGCCACTAGACGACCATCAAAATGAAAGGCCAAACCGACGACGTTGTCAAAGCCAATGTCACCGATCAGCTTAGGTTCTCCCGTGTCGCCATCGACTTGGAACAATTGGGCCTCTTTTTTGCCAGAGGCGGCAAAGAGTGAGCGAGTTTGCGGATGGCTATCAAGGGCCTCAATGTCATAGGCTTCAAGTTTGTCACCTAACGAATTAAAAAGACCTTCTTTTAAGTCGTAAGTGAAAAATTGAGTCTCGGAAACCCCTTCATCATGCACTGCATAAACGGTGTTACATTGGGCTGGGGCTTGTGCTTGTGCAGCTTGAAAATGACTTGAAAAGTAAATCAAGCTGAAACAGGCGAAATAAAATAGGGTTTTATTCATAATTATCATCTCCTAAGAATTAAAGGGTGAGCAAGCAAGCGTCAGGTCAATGCCATTAAGTTAAGCCAGGGCGAACACGCAGGATTCGAGGCTAATGTTTTTCTTCAAAAAACATTAGCCTCGAATGCCCCTACAATCACATCATACACGGGGTTTTGTAGGGGCAGACCTGCGTGTCTGCCCTTAACTTAATGGCATTGAAGCGTCAGGTGGGTCACTTTCTACTAAATCCACCCTCAAATTGCACTTTCCACCCGTTGATTAAAGATTTAATCAATGGCACAAAAATTTTACTGTTTTTATAATAACACATCAAACTTCAAAAACATTCATTTTTTAGCGTTATTTTTTTAAATATTTTCGCATATTGCACCTTATGCCCATCAATTAAAGGCGGTTCATTTTTTTAGGGTAAAATTTTCAAAAAACTCGAAAGCCTCGAATTTTGATTGTGTGGTTGATCAAAAAGGCTTTTGATTAATCGTATTTTCGCCCTATAGTTTGTCAGATAAATAATGATCGAGGCGATCACAAGGGCAGACACGCAGGTCTGCCCCTACAAGTACGTTATTTCATACGATTTCAGGTAGGGGCATTCGAGGTTTGAGTTTTTCTTCAAAAAACGAAATTCGAGGTTCAAGTTATCGAAAAAACTTGAACCTCGAATCGAATCCTGTGTGTTCGCCCTGATTGTGATCGAGGCTAAAGTTTTTTGAAGAAAAACTTTAGTCGAGGCTAATGTTTTTTCTTTAAAAAAAACATTAGCCTCGACTCGATCATTATTTATCTGAACATCTATATATGGTAAAATAATTACAACGATCACTTAAAATTACCATAAAGATTTTCATCATTTAAACCGTTTTTGCTGAGATGATTATAGCCTAACTTTTTGTTTTTTAATGAAATTATTAATTTTAACGCCTGCCAAAAGCGGATTTGAATTTAAGTCAATCAAGAGAAAGTTTTAGGCGATAATCTCTGATCCATTGGATAAGATATTATTATATCATTGTAAAATGCCGTTGCACGATAAAACTTTGCCCACCCTACCAGGCTCCTGTTTATACTCACCGCGTTTTGGATGAAATAGTCAATATTTTGTTATTGAACTAAGGAATATAAAATAATTTCTACAACGTTGTTTTAGTCTATCGTTTTTCAGATAAATACGGAAAAGAAACCAAGTTTTTTCAAAAAACTTGGTTTCTAAGAGATAAGATGCTCTGCTTAAAAGACTCAAAATGAATATTAAAAAATTATCCTTTCACCCATTTTTCATTATTACCACATTTTTATTATGGCCTTTTGTCAGTTATGCCCTCCTTGATGATATACAAATTGGATT
>JAOZSV010000356.1 GCA_029939505.1 Thiotrichaceae bacterium
AAAAATCGGATTTCTTAAATATCGTTTCGTCGCTTAGAAATCCGATTTTTTCAAAAATCGGATTTCTTAAATATCGTTTCGTCGCTTAGAAATCCGATTTTTTCAAAGGATTTCTTAAATATCGTTTCGCCGCTTAGAAATCCGATTTTTTGAAAAATCGGATTTCTTAAATATCGTTTCGCCGCTTCTTAAACATCTTGGAAACATAGTGCGTAACATCAGGTATTAAGTCAGTTAAATAGGAGTCCAACGCTTCAGCTTTGGAACAGTAGTATTAAGTCAGTTAAATAGGAGTCCAACGCTTCAGTTTTGGAACAGTAGTATTAAGTCGCCAAAGCTAAAGCGTTGTACTCCAACCAAAGCGTTAGATTCCAAAAACGCCCAAAGCTAAAGCGTTAGACTCCAAATCCCAAAGCTAAAGCGTTGGACTCCAAATCCCAAAGCATTGGACTCCTATTTCAACTCTTAATTCTATAGAACTCGACGGAATTTAAAAGGTTTACGTGAAGGCGACAAGGGGGTTGTCGCTTTATTTCTCAAACTTTCTTGACCAGAATGCAAATAGCCTTCACTCCAACCAACAATCAAGAAAAGTAAATGAAGCGTTTGTCCACCTAACCAGACTGTCACAATCGACCAAGCTATCACAATATATAAACTAAGCAGGGTAAAACCTAGCGAACTGCCCGGGGGATCCGCTATAGGTTGTAACATGGAATGAATAAATAACCGCACCATCATCGTCAAAAAAATAGTGACGAAAAAACCAAATCCCATTATTCCATGCATCAAAAACAACAGTAAAAAAAAATTGTCGATAGACTTTTGACCCCCTACCTTTGGCCAGCCAAAACGTCCCCAACCCCATACCATCTCCTCTTTGCCCACATCAATATAGTTCACAAGCAATTGCCAACGATAAGTAACTGTCTGGTGTGATCTCGTTTCTGTTTCATAAGGATCAACTGAAGCATAGCTTATAAACCAAGAAACTGTTGGAATGCCAACAAAAATTAAAAAGGCAACGAGAATCCAAACCATCAACCAGCGTTTTTTTGAACGACCAATTAAAAGTACAATAGCAGCTATCACTGCCGCACTCAATGGACCGCGTACCAGTGTTATCAATGCGCCTACGAACAATACGAGTGTAAAAAATTTTGGTGTAGTTAGAGGTAACCAAGGTATTGGTAGAGGTAACCAAGGTATCGGCAATCGACGGAGACGTTTTGGCCAAGCATTACTCCATTCTAACCAACGCTGTAGGCGATAACCGACTACCATAACAATGCCTGCTAAGATAGCATGTCCATAAGGGCCTGCGGATCGTGCCAATCCCCACCGATACTGAGTATGCCATTGCCAGCCTTGTCCACCAAAAAATCGTCCCAGTAGTCTTTGCCAGACAGTGAGGGAGCCAGTAAAAGATTGAGGCAGCATCAATACTGTGACAAACAGCAACACGATGACAAAAATTTTTACAAATTCCTCACGCAATCCAGCCGGTTCAATTAAACTTTTAGCTAAAATATAGGGAAATATAGTTGACCCGATCATGTTAGCAACGAAATTCTGAAAATGTGGTGCCCCTGGTGGACTGAGAAATTCAGAATAAACAATTGACAAGGCATATCCCAACACCAAGAAATCGGTGAATGAAAACCGCCAGCCCGGCGTACCCCGTATGATCCAAACCGCTACGATAGGAGAAATTGTCGCTAGTTGAAAATTGGGATCTGGAAGACCGGGCACTGACCAACTGTAATAAGTGGGCAGAAACAATAACACCGGCACAAATACATTGATGAAAGCTTTGTGCGGTGATTGCGTCCATGCAATATAAGCGGCAAAGAATCCAGGTATGAGTATAATAATAGACATCATTTGCTATCGCCTGGTTCTTCTCAAAAATGGGAAAAGTCGCAAAGAACTTCTTTCAACGCTCAAAGCGGAAAGTGAGATCACAGTTGGACAGGAAATCTTCTTTTTTTCCACGTCGTCTCGCTAAAAAATGCTTGCCATTTTGGACAATCACTTCTGCGGGCATCGGTGCGCTGAGAAAGTATAATAAACTCGCCGAAAATCCATAAGCCCCAGAATTGAATATACTGATAATGTCGTTGAGTTCGACATGAGGTAACTCAACTTCATTGGTAAAAACATCCATACTGGTGCATAAAGGCCCCCCAATCGTCGTGGTATTTTCATTGGGCCAGTTCATTTTATTGGCGATTGCTGTTGGATACTTTTTATTCATTCTAATGGGTAAAAACGCATGATTGATCCCGCCATCGACAATGGCATATTTTTTTCCTCTGGATTCTTTTACGCTAATTACCTTTGTTAAAAAAATACCCGCGTCTGAAACGAGGAATCTACCCGGTTCTAAAATAAATTGCGTCTCCGATAAATCACATAAAAGAGAGGCTTTGTGAATAAGCGTCGTTAATCCCTTACCGAAATTTTCGACATCAAATTCTGGCTCCGATTCATTATAAGGTACTCCGAGTCCACCACCAAAGTTGAGACATTTCAGTGGGAGTCCAAATTGTTTAGCCATTCTACCTGCAATTTGCAAAGTATTGTCTATGCTTTCTAGTAAAACGCCTTCTTCAAGTATCTGTGAGCCGACATAAACATGAATGCCCTGCAATTCAATCCAATTCAGGCTTAATGCAGTTTTGACGACTGTTTCAATTTGTTCTTCGTCTATGCCTAATTTTTGTGAACCGCCACCTGTTTGCATTTTCACTTTTTTTACACCCTGTATGGGATTAACTCTTACACATACTTTAATAGGGCGATGTTCATTTTTTGCAATGGCATTAAGGCGGTGTAATTCGTCCAGGGATTCAACATTAATGATATGAACATCACTTTTGATGGCATATTGTATGTCTTCGTCGGTTTTTCCTGGACCGTTATAAACAATATCTTTTCCCTCAAAGCCGACCTTTAAAGCAACATATAGCTCTCCTGATGAAGCTATTTCCGCACCCGCGCCGAGTGAACGAAGAAATGAGCAGACACTTGGATTTGGATTTGCTTTGATGGCATAAAATATTTTGACTTTTTTGGGTATTGCGCTTTTTAAAGCATCGTACTGTTTCCTTATAATGTCAAGATCATAAACATATAAGGGGGTTCCATATTCTTTGACAAGTGTTAAGGCATTAACATTGCCTATTTTCAAGAGACCTTTTTCAGAATATTTCATTGTGTTCGCTTATAATTCGACAATGTTATGATTAATGCTGAATGAGTTTAATGGTGAATGAGTTTAATGGTGAATGAGTTTAATGGTGAATGGTTTTCGAGGTTTTCTTTTTTTGAAGAAAAACGAAAACCTCGAAATGATGAATACAGATTAAAGGATTAACAGGATGACGATAATTTTTTAAATGATTGATTTAATTCATTATTTATATATTTTCGCGTCAAAAAACGAAAACATAGAAAATAATTCATTATTAACTGATGTTACGCAAAGCTATTCTATTCGAACTTAGAAATATTCGAGCTTAGAAATCCGATTTTTTTTCAAAAATCGGATTTCTTAAACATCGT
>JAOZSV010000357.1 GCA_029939505.1 Thiotrichaceae bacterium
GGCTTACGAGTTACAAATGACAATTTATCAATCAAACATATACGGCTTACGAGTTGTTGTCAACCCAAAATGTGGGCAAACAAAAAGACGTTTGCCCACCCTACCTGGCTTCAGTTGTCCCGCATCATCATAAACACGAGTCATTTTTGTGCCATTGGGACATAAAGCGAGCGTAGGGTGGTTTCGAGGTTTTCGTTTTTCTTCAAAAAACGAAAACCTCGAAACCGTCTTTTTGGTGCAACGGCAAACCGCGAAATGCCGATGCACGTGGGCGGATGGTTCAGAACATGAGTCAAATATCGTGCCGCCCGCGTGCATCGGCCTACCTGGCTTTCTTTTTGTTTGCCCACCTACCTGCCTACCTGGCTATTCCGATATGAGGTTGATTGCTCATAAATTCTTCTAAAAGCTCAAAAAAATTCTTGAGAGCTTCATATTCATCATTTGAAAAAAATAAGATAATTTGTGCCCATGATTGGCTAGTCTTAATTGAATACCTTTCTTCAATCCACTGCTGAAACGTAAACCAATTTTGGTCTTGCAGAGAATTTGAAAGTTCAAATGAGCGCTTACAGAAATAGTATCCATCTAAGAAAGCTTTCAAGTGATTAATTGAATCACCACTCAGGTAAAGACTAGGACGTTCCTTTATCTTATCCAATAACTCAAATATTTCCACCACTATTCCTCATTAAGAAGTTTTTTCAATTGACGAAGTTTCTCAAGCCACTCAGAAAATGGGCTTTCTACCACTTCAAATGTTTCAAAACCACCATACATGGAAACAAATTGCTCTTCCCATTCAGCACGCGGAATACCATTTTTATGAATGTTATCATAAATGATTCCATCGACTTCTACGGCAACGTGTCGTCCATTTGTTGAAATATTTCGTCCCAATCCATCATGCCAAACATTAGCATTTCCGGGTGCGTGAAACTCAATCACCTTACCATTTTTAATACCATGCTTCTGAAGAAGTTTGATGATTGCCTCCGCACATTCTTCACATTTGAAAACGTCAAATTTATTTGCAACTGTTGAAATTTCATCAGCACACCTTAGAACACCACCATAATTAGGTGCGATTCCAAGTGTCAAAACACTTAAAGCTAAACTACTACCAGCACCTAATTTATCCCATCCTGTTGTGGATTGAGTAATGCCAAAAAGTATATCAATATCCAAAATCTCACCGGGTCCTGGAACAAATAGGCTACTAATAGCCATAACCAAGGTGATCTTTTCAATATTTTCCGATTCTAATCCAAACGGATCAACAAAACTAACTGGCCGCCCAGTAACAAAAGCATACCGATTAAGCGTCTGCCCATTACCAATATTCCCAAGCAAAACATCCTGATTAACAAACCGCCGAATCTCAGGACTATAAAACCTAGCTCGCATATAGTAGAAGTTGTTTGCATCCGACATCACCCCATACATTCCATTAAACAGAAATGGCGTTTTGGAAGCATCACCACTTAGCAATAAGCCATAAGGGGAATATTGAAACCGTTCAACGACTTGAGCATCTTTATCAGTCAAAGCAACCGTACTACCACGAAAATCAAAATGATAACTCAGATATTCACCATTTGACTCTTGCCCAATCAATCCTAAGCCATACACATAATAAGTTTGTGTGCCATCGGCTTCGGTTTTCACCAAAATTTGACTCAAAGCAGGTTGTGAATTAACCACATATTGAATCTGGTTAATTCCAATCCGTTGATTTTCAGCATCGTAATGATAAACCGTTTCGTCAGCTTGAATTAACCGATTGCGTGAATCAAACCCAAAGTTGGTCAATTCACCCGCCAAAAGCCCTTTTATCATATTACCATCGGCATCGAATTGGACCACTTTGTCATCAACAGTGGCGATGCGATTCGCTGCTTGATAGGTCATTTCCAGATTGATATCGGGATCAACTTCAGGGCTGGTTTCTTCCTTAACGATGTTGCCAGCAGCGTCGTAGCTGAAATCAAATTGGTTAATCACTTCCTCAGTTGCAACTACGATATCCTTCTGTTGCTTCAGTTGTCCCGCCTTATCATAGACACGAGTCTTATGGGTGCCATTTGGACGCAAGGTGCTGATTAAACGACCATTTTTATCATAATCATATTCAGTGATATGATTTGCCCAATCAATCACTTTAACCAATTGACTCGCTGCATCATATTCATAATGGACTTGCTTGCCGTCGGGATAGGTTAAGGTGACCAAGTTGCCGACTTCATCATAGGCGTATTGTAGGGTATTGCCCTGAGTATCGGTGTATTTGGTGACGCGATTGAGTTTATCGTAGAAACGGGTAATGGTGCCATTGGCATCAGTGACAGTTAGGACATTGCCATTCTTATCATAAGTATAAGAGACACTGCCATCAGGATCAGTCCAACTGGTCAACCTGCCAGCCGCATCGTATTCAAACTGGCGTTGCTGATTACGGCTATTAGTAACTGATACTAACAAATCGCGGGCATTATAGGTGTACTTAACTTTGTCACTCGTCGCTAAGGTTTCTTGAACCAAACGACCACTTAAATCAAAGTTAAATTGGGTTTCATTGTCGTTGGGATCAATCAGGCTCTCTTTATTACCATCGGCATCAAAGCCTTGCGAACTTTCCCCCGTCAACGCATCCACACTCGACACTAACCGATTTAAATCGTCATAACCAAATTGGCTTACCCGATTCAGCGGATCAGTGCTTTTTGTCAGCCGACTCAATTCATCATACTCAAAGCGGCTACTTTGGTTCAAAGCATCCGTCACTTGAGTCGGATTGTTCAACGGATCATAGTTGAGCGACACGACCGATTTACCAAACGCATCAAAACGCTTGAGCAAGTTATCAGCAGCATCGTATTCCAGTGTCTGAGTTTCACCTAATGGATTGGTGATGCTAATTAAACGCCCGGCAGCATCGTAACCCAATTCCGTGACATGCGCTAAAGCATCAATTACCCGAATTAAACGGTCTTCGCCATCATATTCATAGCGCGTTTTCTGCCCTAATGCATTGATTTGGCTCACCATATTGTCACTATCATCATAATGGCGATGCGTGACATGACCATTTGCATCGGTGAAAGTCAGCAAGTTGTTGCGACTATCATAAGTCATGCTGACTTCATGCCCTAATGGATTAATCACTTTGTTTAGCCGATCAACACCATCGTAGGCAAGGGTTGTCGTGTTGTGATCAACATCAGTGAGAGTGGTTAAACGCCCCGCCGCGTCGTAACCCAAAACATAAACCACACCATCCGGTTTTGTGAGATGAACCAGTTTGCCTTGTTCATACGCATAAGCCGTCACTCCACCTTTGGGACGGGTTTGAGTCAACACTTGCCCATCGCTATTATAAGTATAGTGGGTCACATTATCCAATGGGTCAGTCATACTCTGCAACAGATTGTTTTCATAGCTCAAACGAATCTGTTTGCCCAGCGCATTCGTGGCAGAAAGCAAGTTATTGTTCTCGTCATAAATGAATTGCGTCTGATGGCCAGCAGCATTAGTAATCGTTTTCAAATTGCCATTGGCA
>JAOZSV010000157.1:0-7284 GCA_029939505.1 Thiotrichaceae bacterium
GCTTTTCTTTCAGCACGGGCTTTTCTTTCAGCCGCTTTTCTTTCAGCACGAGCTTTTCTTTCAGCACGGGCTTTTCTTTCAGCCGCTTTTCTTTCAGCACGAGCTTTTCTTTCAGCAGCTTTTCTTTCAGCACGAGCTTTACGGGCTTTTCTTTCAGCAGTTTTCCTTTCAGCGCGAACTTTTCTTTCAGCACGAGCTTTACGGGCTTTTCTTTCAGCGCGAACTTTTCTTTCAGCGCGAACTTTTCTTTCAGCAGCTTTTCTTTCAGCACGAGCTTTTCTATCAGCGCGAATTTTTTTCCTCGCATTGCTTTTTCTTATTTCGGCACGAATACTTTTTCGCCTTGTTTGACGCTCAGCTTTTTCCCGTTTTCTTTTATTAACCTTTTTTTGTTTAACTTTATCGACTTTTTTTCGTTTAACTCTGCTAACCTTTTTTCGTATTTTTAATTTAACGACTTTTTTTTTCAACGGTTTTTTGAGTTTTTGAACTGGTGGCGCAAGTTTTATAGGTACTGGCTTTTTAAGTACAATCGGCTTTGGAGTAATAAGACTAACCATTAGCGGTTTTGGTGGAGATTGTACTATAATTTTTTTAGGGCTATGTTGTAATACTTGCCCTAACACCAATGTATGTAGTGCCAGTACACTTAATAATACCAGCAGCACTTTAACGCTTTTAAATAGATAATTCATTATTGATAAATCTTTTATTCTTAATATACTTGTGGTTATTGCGTTTTATGATATATTCTTTATTAAAATAGGCTTTCGCTATTTGTAACAGAAAATTGTAACATAAATCAGCATTTTTTTAAAAACTATGGAACCCATCATTGACGAATTGCACACCCTGGGTGATTTTATACGTTGGGGAGCAAGCCAATTTGAAAAAGCAGAATTGTTTTTTGGGCATGGCACAGATAATACGATAGATGAAGCGATTGTACTTGTATCGCATGTTTTACATTTACCCTCTGAAATTCCAGATATTTTGTGGCACAGCCGAGTGGTGAAGTCAGAAAAACAAGAGATATTGAAACTTTTTGATCGGCGGATACAAGAACGAATTCCTGCGGCTTATCTCACAGATGAAGCTTGGTTTGCTGATATACGCTTTTATGTTGATCAGCGCGTTTTAATCCCTCGCTCTCCGATTGCGGAGTTGATAAGGCAACAGTTTGAACCTTTTGTTAAAGTCAAACAGGTAGGGCGTATGCTTGATTTATGTACAGGCAGTGGTTGTATTGCTATTGCCTGTGCCATGTTAGCCTTTCCTCATGCGAGGATTGATGCAGTTGATTTGTCAAATGATGCGCTTGAGGTGGCACAAAAAAATATTAAGCATTATGGGCTTGATCAGCGTGTACATGCTTTTCACTCTGATCTCTTTTCAGCGTTGGCAGGAAAAAAATATGACTTAATTCTGTGCAATCCGCCTTATGTTGATGCTCAAGAATTGCGAAATATGCCTGCTGAATATCGCCATGAGCCAAAAATCGGGCTTGAAGCGGGTACAGATGGTTTATTTTTTGTGAGAAAAATTCTACGCCAAGCCGCCGAGCATTTAACTGATAAAGGCATACTTATTGCTGAGGTGGGAGTCAGTCAAACGAGCTTAATTGAAGAGTACCCGATGGTGCCATTTTTATGGTTAGATTTTCAACAGGGGGGCAACGGCGTTTTTTTACTTACCGCTGAGCAATTACGAAATTATTGTTGCGAATCAATAATTTAGACTTGACTGAGTACAACTGAGTACAACTGAGTACAACGAATTGACGAAATAAACGAATTAAAACTAGAAACCAAGTTTCTTGAAGAAACTTGGTTTCTTTTTAAATCAATTCGTTTATTTCGTCAATTCGTTGTACTCACTTATCATCATGGCATTAAAGAAATCTTATGAAGAAATCACTTTTAGAACACGGAAATATTCTGATTGTTGATGATGAAGTCATATCCATCAATTTTCTTTCCGCACTACTTGAGCAAAATGGCTATCAAGTACAAGTTGCAGTTAATGCTAAAACTGCTTTTAAGATAGTGAAAATGAATTTGCCCGATATTATTCTATTAGACATTAAATTGCCGGATATGGATGGCTTTGAATTATGTCGGCGTTTGAAGGAAATGGAACCATATCGGGAAATTCCTGTGATTTTTATCAGTGCTTTAGAAAAAACCGTTGATAAAGTTAAGGGATTTCAAGTGGGCGGAATTGATTACATCACTAAGCCCTTTGCGCTTAAAGAAGTGTTGGCACGGATTAAAACACATATAACAATAGATTTCATACAAAAAGATATTGAAGTTCGGAACAGGCAGTTAGAACAAGAGATCATGGCACGTCAGCAGTTTGAGAACGCATTACAAAAAGCGCGTGATGAGTTAGAAGAGCGAGTTGAAGAACGGACAAAGGAACTGTTAATCACCAATAAAATGTTGCAGCAAGGTATAGAAGAACGCAAGTTAGCAGAACAGGCGTGGCAAGAAAGTGAGACAAAAGTTCGCCTCTTACTCAATTCTACGGCTGAAGCGATTTATGGTTTAGATATGGAAGGCTTATGCACTTTCTGCAATCCGGCTTGTATTAATGTATTGGGCTACGACAGTGTTGATGATCTGATAGGTAAAAATATACATAATCTCATTCACCACACAAAAAAAGATGGTTCACCTTATCCCGGATCAGAATGCGTCCTCTACAAAGCATTTAAACAAGGAAAAGGCACTCATGGCGATGATGAAGTTTTATGGCGATCTGATCACACCTGTTTTCCAATTGAATATTGGTCTTATCCTATCTTTCGAGAAGGTGAACTGGTTGGGGCAGTTGCCACCTTTATTGATATTACTGAGCGCAAAAAGGCAGAGGAAGCGTTGCAGCAGAGCGAAGAAAAATTCAGGACGATTTATGCCGAATCACCTATTGGCATTAAACTTTACGATGCCAATGGCGAATTGTTAAACGTGAACCAATCCTATTTAGAACTCTTTGGCTTAAATGATGCGGCACCGGTGAATGGCTTAAAACTCTTTGATGAACCTAATCTTTCAGATCATAAAATTGAGCAGCTACGCAAAGGTGAGAGGGTGAGATATGAAGTCGCTTATGATTTTGAAAAAGTTAAATGCCTCAACTTATATCCTACCTCAAATTCCGGGATAATTCATCTTAGCGTTCTGATAACGCCATTAAATCTCAATCAAAACGGAGAAAATCCGAGCGGTTATTTAGTCCAAGTTTTGGAAGACATTAATGTACGCAAGCGGGCTGAAAAAGCCATGAAGCAAGCAAAAGAAGCGGCTGAATCCGCAAATCGTGCTAAAAGTGAATTTCTGGCGAATATGAGCCATGAAATTCGTACTCCCTTAAACACGATTGTCGGTTTTAGTGAACTATTGTTTGAGCAGACGAGTGATAAAAAACACTTAAACCATCTTGACGCAATTAAAACGGCGGGGAAAACACTACTCACTTTAATCAATGATATACTTGATTTATCCAAAATTGAGGTTGGGCAGTTAGATATTTTGTATAAAATGGTTAACCCTCATGTCATTTTCAATGAAATACAACAATTTTTTGCCGTTAAAATCGCCGAAAAAAACATTAATTTTATTGTGGAAATTGATGGAGAATTACCGCAGACATTGCTATTAGATGAAACCCGTTTGCGACAAGTCTTATTCAATTTGATTGGTAATGCCATCAAGTTCACCGATAAAGGGTATGTCAAACTTCATGCCAATAAAATATGTAAAGAAAAATGTTGCCAAAATGTTGATTTAATCTTTTCAATCATAGATACCGGCATCGGTATTCCAGAGGAACGACAAGACATCATATTTGAAACTTTCCAACAACAAGATGGTAAAAGCACCAGAAAATATGAAGGCACTGGATTGGGATTAGCGATTACCAAACGATTGGTAGAAATGATGAATGGAAAAATTTCAGTCAAAAGCACTGTAGGGGTTGGAAGCATTTTTGAAATCATTTTACGCAATGTCAAAGTGTGTTACGCAGGAAATTTAAAGGAAACACCTGCGCCCATCATTCAAGCGACTATAGAGGAGGAAATGCCGGAAAATTTAAAAATTGCTAAACTTCCTGAATTGATTAAAACATTGGAAAGCGATATCATTCCACTTTGGGAAGAAATGAGTGGTCCAATAGAAATGAATCTCGTTGATGACTTCGCAGAACAAATCATCACATTGGGCAAAGAGTATAATGTCTCGTTACTGACTCATCATGGTCAAAATTTATCTGAATTTTCCCAGCATATCAATATAAAGGAAATTAAAAAGACATTAAAGAAATTTCCCAAAATAGTCACTTTACTCAAAGGACAATAATAATGGTTGAAAAGCAATCTCCCTTGATATTAATTGTGGATGACCATTCGCAAAACTTATCTGTACTAGGAAATATGTTGAGAGAACATGGTTATCGTTTTGTTATTGCAGAAACAGGGTATGAAGCTCTGGACTTTGTCAAAAAGAAAATACCAGATCTGATTTTGTTGGATATTATGATGCCTGATATGAGTGGCCTTGAAGTCTGCAAACGATTAAAGCAAGAGTCCGCTTTTTCAGATATTCCAGTGATTTTCCTGACGGCAAAAAGGGAAACGGAAGATATTATCCAGGGCTTTAAACTGGGAGCCGTTGATTATGTGACGAAACCATTCAATAAAGAGGAATTAATGGTTCGTGTCAATACACGTCTTGAACTTAAAGAGGTGAGAGAAAAACTCCGACAAGCCCTTGCGACTAAAGATAAATTTTTTTCCATCATCGCGCATGATTTGATGAATCCATTTAATGCACTACTTGGTTTTTCATCGCTATTGTTGACAGAAGCAGAAACCATAAGTGCGGAGGAAAGACAAGAATTTATTCAAGATATTCAGAAAGCCTCAATTCAAGGGCATAATTTATTAAGCAATCTGTTATTTTGGGCGAGATCACAAACAGGAAAACTTGAAGTTAATCTGATAACCCTTGACTTAGAAGAAGTGGTTGAAAACAATGTTGAATTTGTCAGTGAAAATGCAAAGCATAAAGGTATCAACTTATTGATATTGCTTGAAAATCAACCGATTTTAGCCGACAAAAATATGCTTGATACCGTTATCAGAAACTTACTTTCAAATGCGATCAAATTTACGCCGAAAAATGGCACAATAGAAATTTCGTCTAAAAAAGAAGCTAATACGGTTGTCATCTCAATCTCAGATACCGGTGTCGGTATAAGTGCTGAAAACATGGAAAAACTGTTTAGAATAGACGTGAACCATACAACTGTTGGTACTCAAAGGGAAACAGGAAATGGCTTAGGCTTAATTTTATGTAAAGAATTTATCGAAAAGCAGGGAGGCACAATAAAGGTTGAGAGTGAGGAAGGGAAAGGGAGTCGATTTTCTATCAGCCTTCCTTCTTCTTAATGGTGAATTATGAATTATTCAATTAATGCGAATGAAGAGTTAAAATTGTACTCCAATTACAAAGCTAAAGCGTTGTACTCCATTTTTTTTAAAAATTCTTAATTCGCATAATTAATTCACCATTCATTATTCACCATTCACCATTAACTAAAATAATGAAAACACAACCAAAAATACTCATCGTCGATGACAAAATTGAAAACATCATTGCTTTGGAAAGATTGCTCGCCAAACAAGATGTGAATCTTATTCATGCAACTTCTGGTAATGAAGGATTAATAATGACTCTGGAACATGATTTTGCACTCGCATTGATTGATGTACAAATGCCAGAAATGGATGGTTTTGAAATGGTTCAACTCATGCGCCAGGATATTAAAACGCAATATCTGCCTGTTATTTTTATATCAGCCATTTATCAAGATGAGTATCACAAAACAAAGGGAATACAAATCGGTGCAGTTGATTTTATCACTAAACCTATTGAGCCTGAGATACTTCTGTATAAAGTTCATATTTTTATTGAAATTTATGAACAGAAAAAAAAACTGGAGCAGGAAATTGCCGAGCGGATAAAAGTGGAAAACGCATTAAAAAAAGCGAAAGAAGAAGCCGAATCCGCTAATCGTATCAAAGGCGAATTTTTAGCCATTTTTAGCCATGAAATTCGTAACCCCATGAATGCGATAATGGGTTTTAATGATTTACTCTCTTCAGAGATTACTGATAAAAAACAAAAAAATTACCTCAGCTCAATTCATACCGCCTGTAATAGCATATTAACTTTAATTAATGATATACTTGACTTCTCTAAAATTGAAGCAGGGCGATTAGATATTCAGTATAAAAATACGAATATTATTAATATGTTCAATGAGTTACAAAAAAAAATCACCATTAATTTCACAGAGAAAAATTTAGAATTTATTGTAGAAGTTGATAAAACACTTCCGCATGATTTAATATTAGATGAAACCAGATTACGGCAAGTATTGGTGAATTTAATCAGTAATGCCATAAAATTTACCGAATATGGACAGATCAAACTCAGTGCGCTGAAAAAACCGGTAGAAGATGATTCTCGTCAAATTGATTTAATTATCACGGTAGAAGATAGCGGCATTGGTATTCCAGATGATCAACAGGACATTATTTTTGAACCGTTCCGACAACAAGAAGGACAAAATACTCAAAAATATGGCGGAACAGGTTTGGGATTAAGCATTACCAAACACCTCGTCGAAATGATGAACGGTGACATTTCCGTTAAAAGTCACATTGGCAAAGGGAGTATTTTTGAAATCACTTTACGGCAAGTTAATATCGCTGCCACTGTTTCTGCCATCACACAGGAACCTCTCCCTGATTTAAATCAGATTACCTTTGAAAAGTCCTTAAAAAATTTTACCCATTTAGACAAGACTCAATTTCCAGAATTACTTGATACGATGGAAAAAGAAGTTCTGCCTATTTGGAAAAATATCAGTGGCGCGATAGAAATAGATGTGGTTGATGATTTTGCACAGAAAATCATCAAACTGGGTAATGAGTATCATGTTTCTGAGCTTATTCAATATGGTGAAGACTTGCGGGAATTTACCCAAAATTTCGACATAAAAAATATTAAAGGAACTTTAAAAAAATTCCCTGAAATAATGGATGGCTTGATAAAAATACAGAAAAAATTTGAACAGGATTAAACACAGGATGAGATTTAAGAAATCCGATTTTTTTCAAAAATCGGATTTCTCGGATTTCTAATCTCGAAATGCACGAGATTTAAGAAATCCGATTTTTTTCAAAAATCGGATTTCTCGGATTTCTAATCT
>JAOZSV010000157.1:7384-12094 GCA_029939505.1 Thiotrichaceae bacterium
TTTTTTTCAAAAATCGGATTTCTCGGATTTCTAATTTCGAAATGCACGAGATTTAAGAAATCCGATTTTTTTTCAAAAATCGGATTTCTCGGATTTCTAATCTCGAAATGCACGATCTTCTCTCAATGTAACAACATTCGCCAATTGTGCAAACTCATTCAGCGTCAATGTTTCAGCACGCGCTTTTGGATTAATTCCCACCGCTTCGATATCTTCTATATCAAAGAGGCGTTTTAATGTATTGCGTAAAGTTTTGCGCCGCTGTGAAAAGGCAAGAGCGACAACTTGGGCAAAATGTTTGTGATTCATCACCTCAACGGGTGGTGTAGAATGGGGTATTAATTGCACAACACTCGAATCCACTTTGGGCGGTGGATAAAACGCATTTGGATTCACATCAAATATTTTTTCTATCTGACAATGATATTGTAACATTACCGATAAACGCCCATAATCAGAAGTCGCTGGTGTCGCAATCAACCGATCAACAACTTCTTTTTGCAACATAAAGATCATATCCTGAATATCATTCGCATAATTCAGCAGATGAAACAATAAGGGCGTAGAAATATTATAAGGCAAATTACCAACCACCCGTAATTGTTGCCCATTTTTCACTAATCGTTTAAAGTCAAATTTTAAAACATCCGCCTGATGAATAGATAACTCATTGAATATATTCGCTTTTTGTTTTAGCCACTCAATCATATCACGATCCAGTTCTATCACATCCAAGACTGCGCCTTGTTGAAGTAAAGGGAACGTCAACGCCCCTTTACCAGGTCCTATTTCAACTAAATGTTGCTCAGGTTGAGGCGCAATCGCTGCGACAATACGCTGAACAATTTGATTATCTTGGAGAAAATGTTGACCAAAACGTTTACGGGGAAAACCTAATTTATTCATATAAAATAACCATTTTTCGTATTCAGCCTTGAAATAAATTGCAAGGCTGAAAGGTAAATGTCGGGTTACGTTATCACTAACCCGACCTACCATTCTTGATGTTCGAGTATCAGTAAATCAAATATTTCCGTCGAACCTTCTTAAAGTAGTTTAACTGGTTTTGCCAAGCAGCCTCAATTTGGCTAACCGGATAACCACGCTGGAGACTGACTAAAATGTGATTACTTCCCATCACTTTATTAAACATATTAAAACGAGACGATTTTTTAAACAAATGATGTCGAGGATATAACCTCATTGAGGTTTTCATCAAATGAATACCAGTAATGAAAGGTTTAAAAGTATTCACATTAGTCACATGAATTTGTACGCCTTGACAAACCTTGCCCCTGTATATCCCATAAAACGGTTTAAAATAAGCAGGGCGAAAAATAACACCCGGCAAATTCAAACGATTAAGCACTTTCGCAAACCGCTCGCCATTAATCCACGTTGCGCCAATCATTTCAAAAGGCAATGTATAACCCACGCCGGTTGATAAAACACCCAATTCACCAATACTACCTGTCGCACCCATCAATAATGGAGTTTTCCAATGAGGAACATGGGGTGATGTGGGAACCCAAGGTAATTGAGTATCCGCCCAAGACATTTTCCGTCGCCAATTAAGAAGGGGTATCACAGTCAATTTGCTATGAATCTGATATTTATGGTTAAACAATTTGGCTAATTCACCAATAGTCATACCATGACGATAAGGAATGGGGTACATTCCCACAAACGAAAAATAACCCGGTTGCACCAAATTCCCTTCAACAGCGACACCGCCAATCGGATTAGGGCGATCTAACACAATCACTTCTTTATGATATTCTGCTGCCGCTTCCATCACTTTTGCCATCGTATAAATAAAGGTGTAGCTACGAATACCCACGTCTTGTAAATCAATAAGCAGAACATCCACCCCTCTTAGCATTCGTGCAGTGGGTTTGCGCGTTTTGCCATATAAACTATAAATCGGCAAACGGGTTTTCGGATCAATTTGGGTTTTCACCTTTTTACCGGCATCAATTGCACCACGAATACCATGTTCAGGTGCATAAAGTGCCGTCAGATGAACTCTCGGGTTTTCAAAGAGTAAATCCGCCGTACTTTTGAGTTGACGATTGACTCCACTTTGATGAGTGACTAACCCAACTCGCTTTCCTCGTACAAGTGACAAATGATTTTGCAGGAAATTCTCAACTCCTAACATAACCTTTCTCTCTTGATTAAAAATCGTATTGCCTTCAAAATTTTGAGGCGGTATTGCGGAACATCCAAAAAGTAACAGAATGAGAAAAATTAAACTATTTTTCATAATATCCTAATCTCCAAAGGCTCTTGCAAAATTCATGAATGAAAACGAGGCGAACACGCAGGTTCGCCATGAAAGACGTGAGGTTTTGTAGGGGCTGCGTCAATGCCATTAAGTGAAGCCTTGGAGTCCATTCGAGGTTTGAGTTTTTTTTTCAAAAAAACTCAATTCGAGGTTCAAGTTTTTTCGATAAAAAAACTTGAACCTCGAATCGAATCCTTTAGATTTGGAGTCCAAACCTTCAGATTTGGAAGTGTTTGATATTTAAGCGAAATAATCCAAATCTGAAGGTTTGGACTCCAATAAATAACAATCCAAATCTGAAGGTTTGGACTCCAATAAATAACAATCCAAATCTGAAGGTTTGGATTCCAATAAATCTTAACTTAATGGCAGTGAGGGGCAGTCCCTGCTTCATCATAAGAGTTTGCAAGAACCTCTCCATAAAATAAATCATTAAAAAAGTTTCAGGAATTTTATTCCTTGTATTTTATACCACAATCATATAAAATAACCTTGTATTTTAGATTAAAATTAAAGGTTATAAAAAACGTAACGACTCAGGCAACCACAAGGGGGTGCAGCCTACATCAGAATATTTTCGTCACTCAACATAAGAATATTGTTGTAGGCTGCACACCTTTATGATTGCCCTGATTCGTTACAACTCCTGCGCGCTAAAATACGATAACGAAAGGTTTCCAGACTATCATAATCTATCACTTGATCACCAAAATGATATTTCTCCCAGTGGGAGGGCAAAGGGACTTTTTCCTCTTCCCATCTGATCACTTCCCAACCACTTTTTTCTAACCAGCCTTGCCAAGTTTTTTTTGTTCCAAAGCGATGATGAGTGACGCAGAGAATCCCAGAAGGCGTTTCATCCCAACGCCCGGCTAATAAATCATCAATAATTGACCAATGCCCTACATTGGGAAAAGAAGCCACTAAAAATCCATCCGAACTGATATATTGTCGCAGACGCGAAAGCAGTTCCCAAGGATAAGGAATATGTTCTAACACATCAGCACAGACAATACGATTAAAGCGTGTTTCTTCAGAAAAAGGAAGGGGGTTTTGAATATCCGCTTGAATTGCTAAGTCTAACCAGGGCAAGGCATTTTTCAAAGCACTATTGTGCATGTCAATTCCGAGCCAAGTAACCGGATATTTCTCTTTACAGGTTTTTGCCATTAAGCCGTTAGCACAGCCCAGTTCTAAAACCAAGCCCTGCCATTGACATAATGCAATCAAATCCTCACGCGCTTCTGCTTCCCGTAACGCATTAAAGGCATGAAGCCAACCTTCGCAAAAAATGCGAACTTCTGTGTCAATAGTTATCCAATAGTCTGGTAAATCACCGAGTTTGAGATTATCCGGTACGGTTTTTAATAACGATATGGGAACGACTGCGACACCAAAAGTCAATAAATTTTGCCCGCGTCGTCTCATCCAACGTTCTTCACCCCGATAAGTCGCCGCTGTTTCAAGACCAGGTAAGGTTAAATAGGGAGAAATGTCTCGTCCTGCTTGCCACGAAACGTCTTGATTGCCTAACGGCACATTGATCAGGTTATCCGTGCCTTCTTCAAGAATGGCGGCGATCCATTGTTCCCAACATTGGGAACTATACCAAAATTCTGGATCGAAGAGTAAACACACTTCTGCCACATTCAGCGTCTCTGCCCAAGCGTGAATAGGGATGGAGTCTGAAATTTCCTGAACAGGATAGGGCGGTGCGCCCATTTCACGGGCGAGTTGCTGTTCAATGTTTACATCCCCTAACGCCATTTTTCTATGGAGAGAATCATTGGAATGAGGAGCCGTTGGTGAATGAATCACTTGAAAAATTGGAATCATTATGACATTCTCATAAAGGTAAAGTCGCTGCTATCAATTTTGAACAGGATTCGAGGCGAAAGTTTTTTGAAAAAAAATTTTAGCCTTGAACTGGAATGGTGAATCTGGAATGATGAATGATGAATGAAAGAAGTGTAAGTAATTGTTTTTTAACAATAATATTTGTAAATACTCAAAGGTTAGCCTTGAAATCAATTTCAAGGCGAAAAGCATTCGAGGCTAAAGTTTTTTCTTTAAAAAAACTTTAGTCGAGGTTTTAGCTTTTTTACAAAAAACTAAAACCTCGACTCTCGAATAGTCTGCTAAAGCAGACTAATTATAGCATTTCCCTTTTGAGTAGGGGCAATCCTTTATGGTTGCCCTTTTTTGTATTTCACCAAAACGAAAAACGCTATAATTATAGAGGGAGTTTAGCTGGCTTTAGCCTGCTTGAGCTTTTAGCATTCGAGGTTTAAGTTCTGATGTTACGCAAAGCGATTCTATTCAAACTTAGAAATCCGATTTTTTTTCAAAAATCGGATTTCTTAAACCTCATTTCGCCGCTTAGAAATCCGATTTTTTTTCAAAAATCGGATTTCTTAAACCTC
>JAOZSV010000026.1:0-13607 GCA_029939505.1 Thiotrichaceae bacterium
AAACACGTCCAAATCTAAAGGTTTGGACTCCAAAAAGTGCTAAAACTTGTGCTTCGGTACTTATTCTACTGTGACAGAAACGATATCCTCCAGATGAAGGGTTCTCTTGCCACTGAGTTCCACATCTTCTAGCGCGTAACAGTAGGTGTTGCCATGCTTCACCTGACTATCTTCATAAGAATAAATGGCACCAGACATATCACTACCTTGCGCTGGCAAAAGGGTACTAATCCGCCGAACCTCAGTATAACTTTCTGACTTATCGGAACATTCGGTTTTTCCAGTTGGCAGTTGCCCTCTCAAAACAAAGAACCCGGCATTTTTACGTTCTGTCCCCGTTTCCCACTTCAAGCTCACGCCTCCATTACTTCTGGTGGCAGTGAAGGAGTTGTCGATGAGTGTGACTAATAACACATCAGCAATCGTCAGGGTGGCTACCTTTGGGTTACCCAATAAAGCTCCCCCGGTGGGGTTTGAGAGTGTAAGGATAACCGTCTCTGCGCCTTCATTCTCATTGTCGTCAATGATAGGTACTGTGCAGTCAGTATTGGTGCCGTTTTCCCCGTCAAGCCAAGTCAAGGTCTCTAATGTCGTTATGTAGTCATCATTAGTGGCAGTGCCATTAGAGGTGGCACAGTCCACTGACACTTCTCCCTGACCGTCACCACTGCGAATCACAGTAATGGTTGCTGAACCATCATCTTCATCAACACTGTAACCTGCCGCTGAAAATTGCAACACGCTGCCAGAGGCACTAAAGTCTTCATAGCTATAGGCATTGGTGGTATGAGCTAATGATTCAAAAATCTTTTGGTTGGGATCTCCCGTCTGATACAGCATAATATCACGCAGTTCATACGGGCCATTCACCTTATTAGCGCGGATCAGTTTACCGTCAAAAGCCAGTGAGATTTGTTGTTCACTGCCTCCCGTCATTTCCACACTATTTGTGACCCACTTTAACTCATGCCCTAAACGACCAGTGGCAACAATAAGTCCATTATTGTCAGGAAGAACACCTATTTCTATGACAAGAGAGTCATAGAAGCCATCAGTGTCTGTATCTTGACCGTAATCTTGATAATTACCGGTTAATGACACGAGAGGTGGCCCAAAGTCAGTATAACTGTAGGCCTGTGTGGTGTGAGCCGTTTGTTGGTAATCCCTCACATCCGTTTCTAAATCCATAAAGGATACCCGTGATACCTGATAAGGCCCATTCACACCCTGTTGAAAAATGTCACTTCCCAAGAAGTCCAATGTCACGGTAAAAGGATTACCAGCCGTCATGCTAAAAGACAATTCTTTGTCTCCAACCGTCTTGCCATTGCTGTCAACTAAATCGGCAAATACCCGATAATGACCACCCTGACCGGCATTATTCAGATCAACTTCCACCCGCAAATAGTCAAAATCACCATCCTTATCAATATCCAATCCGTGATCACGATAACTATCGGCATTTATGGTCACATTACCATGCTGGAACTGAGTGTATGTGTAGGCTTCCGTTGTATAAGCCTCATTGATAAAATCAAGCTTTTTGTCAGCCGCATCTTCAACTCTTAATCTCCGCAGATAGTAGGGACCATTTTTCCGATCTTGGAAAATCTGTTGCCCATCAAAGTCCAAATTGATGTTCTGACTACCCGTAAGCAATTGAACCTCATGACGAACGGTGCCATTGGTCGACTCAGAACTGTCAAGAGAACCCATAACGGTGTATGTCCCGGCTTCTTGCACCTCTAAACCCACATTGAACCGTAATAAGTTATACAGCCCATCGCCATCAGTATCTATAACTGTGTCACTGAAGTTTTCCGTCAAACTGACAATGGGAGAATCAAAATCGGTGTATTGGTAATTTGCTGTCGTATAGGCATTATCTACCACATCACCTAAATCTCCCTCGTCTCCTACTCGCAATTCCACTCGAGCGATGTTGTATGGGCCGTCACGTTCGCTGTCTCGGATAATGAGACCATCAAAGAGTAAGACAACTGTATGGAACCCCACATCCAGCGTTACCTCTGTGCTTGCCCACACGATGGGTGTACCCAAACCATCTTCTAACCACGCTACTAGGTTATATGAAGAAGATTCTTGAATTTCCACGTCTATAGAAAGCTTTAAACTGTTGTATAGAGCATCGCCATCCGTATCAATTCCCGTCTCTGAATAGTTGCCAACCAATTTTCCGAAATCGGGCCAGAGAAAACCGTCACTATACAGAGCATGAGCAGCACCACTGCTCATACTTTTATTATCCATACTTCCTAAAGAGACCGTATCCAGCGGAGTAAAAAAGGAAGAAACCGGAAGTTGTTTTCCGGGATTAGCCCAGTCGTTACTCGCTACGCCTTTTTGTCCGAAACCCGCTTGCAGACACACAAATTCTTCGTCACCATTCAACATATACATAGGGTGTTTTAAATTTTTTAAGTCACAGCTATCAAGGTTGTTGGGATCGGTGTTGCTAATATTATTTTCATAGGTATCGGGTAACATATCCCCTTTCAGATTATGCATACCTTTGTCTCCTGGGGTCGGATCGTCGGTGTCTATATTTACGAGGTAATGCCAAATCCTACCTGGACTGTTCCAATTGTCCCATAATTCCTCGTGTTTGCGTTCATGTGCCAGAACTTCTGCAACCGTGTCTATTCCCTGTGCACCACCGAAGCTGCCCCCAGGGCAATGCGCCTTTACTGGAACATTTCCATTGTCTTTTTTTGTCGGAGAATGTGTTTCTGCTGCATCCTTTCCCAGTTTGATTATTTTGCTGGCCCAATTCCACGAGCCATACTGACGCGAGCCATAACTCGCTTCATATCTTACAGAAGGGGCATTTAACCCAGGAACCGCTCCGTTAATTCCCCAATACTCAAACCAATTAGGTTTACCGTTCGTATTATCATCGCCTTTTTTCTCAAAAAAAACATTGTAATTATGTTTCTTAAAGGACGTACCCGTCGCTACACTCGTACTGTGCTTGTAGGTGACAGTAAGCGTTACGGTTTTATCTCCATAGGTCTTAACGCTTGGTCCCGCGTTAGCGTCAGGTGTATAGTCACCTCTGCAATTATTGGCCGTATCCCCGAAGATTGGAGAGGGATATAGGTCTCCTTCCCATTTGCACTTGGTAATTTCATAGCCTGTTGGAATTTCAAGGTTTGCTTCTAACCGCACAAATTTGCCGGTTTGCGGATTATCCCCGTGAGTTCCAATCCCCTTCGCTGTGATGTCTTTAATTTCGGGGACCTTAAACTGCTCTTGTTTATCAAGAACATCACCCCATGTCCAACTTGTTTCACAGGGATTATTAGGGTCATGATCCCATCCTAAATTGGCTCTTAGCCACGTAGGGTTTCCCGTTACAGCACTTGGCGAAAACTGAACCTTTGCAGTCATGGTACCGCCATAATTGATGCTGGAATAGCCTGTGAGGGCTTTGTCCATAACCCTTTCTGAGTTATCCCAAGTGTTGTCTCCATTCCAGTCAATCCAGACATTAACATATTCTGGACTATCATCATACGCAGGACAAGGTTGTCCCGGTACGCAACCGCCAGGATTAGCAATAAACACCTGAACCTCCAAATCATAAATCCCTGATGGTTTAGGAGTAAGAGTGACGCTACTAAGACTTTCAAAATCTGTACTTCCACCATTGGAGGTACAATAACCTGGTGCTATAGACATTGGAGTAATAAGAGGTGGCTCAGTGGGTAATGGACGTGCGTTTGATTTGGCTTCAACATAGCCTACGAACGACAGAACCACCATAGAAAAAGTCACTAAAGCGGTAAAAATTCTTCTTTTTCGTTGCTTACTCATTTTTTTTTCCTTTTTTGGAAAGAAATGAAAATATAACTCATAGCTCACTGTTTACTATATTTTTGAAAAAGATTCTAATATCCAAAATCTGGAATTCAAATATAACCAATTGAATTAGAAGCCTATTTTCTAAATATACCCAAACCGCAAGTCTATAGAGTATTACTCGTCGATACAATTTTAATTAACAATAATTAACAACTCACTGCTAAAAATCGTTAATCAAAAAGCATACTTAACAATACATCGTACTTCTCTTAATCATTAACTGGATCGTTTTGGAACAGAAATCCGTTACGATCCGTTTGTTCAAATATGACCTCATTTTGCACTATTGCGAATTGACATATCTTAATACTTTGATTGATGCGCTAAAAACAATGCGCTAAAAATTTTGTCTCCTAAAGTTATGGTATGATTATTGCTGATTAATTTGCTTTATCTAAAAGTACAAACTTAAAGTTTAAATTCCTATAAAACCATTTTGAAAACGAATGTGTTAAGAATTTAGACTATTAAGCAATTGCTAGATTTGTGATTTAAAAATCAGTTAAATAACGTTTTCCATCCCGAATTTTTGACACAATCCTGCTGGTTATGTATTTTACAGCAAAAAAAATAGTGTCAATTTTTTTGGCGCGAGTTTTACTTTTTGATAAAATCAATGCAAATTTTTACGCGAGGCTTGATCGCTATGAAGCGGCTATTTATGCTAGGTATTATCATTTTAATTGGGAGTGAAATAGATTGAATTTAAAAATTAATTCTGTTCGATTCACAAAATAATATTGTGAACATATAAAAAATTATTTTTAAGTGGGGGTATTCATGCTTTTATGGCCATTTTAGCTATTTTATATATTAGCATTTGCTAATATGACCGGTTTTATAGAAAAATGGTATTTTCTTTTAAAGTGAATTATGTTAAAATAGCAATTTTTTTGGATAAAAAATCACTTCAAATAATGGCAATAAATCATTTTGGCTAATATTGATATTTAAAAAAGTACATATTCTGCCACTGGCAGGATGTACCGCCAGGATTGTTTCATCACACTGTCTGACATTTTTTGCGACGGAAATTTATAGAATTAAATGGCAAATAAGCTCAAATGGTATCTTCTCAAAAAGTGTGGGTAAACTTGCACAAACCTGTCAGGTTTTTTCCACAGAATTTAGAGAAGATACCTCAAATGTGTGACAAGAAAAGTACAACGGATTAGGGAATAGAACGGATGGATTCAAGGTGAACGTTTCGGAGACGAGGTTTTAGTTTTTTCTTCAAAAAACTAAAACCTCGTCACTTGATTACTCTAAATCCTCTTCTGATTATCAATCCGTTTTATTCCCTAATCCATTCAAGGCTAAAGTTTTTTGCAGAAAAAATCTTAGCCTCCAATGCTTTAGCATTGGGCGATGTTATTTTCTGCGCCATCCTAATTTGAATCTCCACTGGCACTTGTTCTAAGTACCAAAACATAAATTATCGGGTAACTACTCAGCCGTTAGCTCAAGGCTAAAAGCTCAAGCAGGCTAAAGCCAGCTAAACGACTCAGTCTTCTTTTAGTCTGCTTGAGCAGACTATTCGAGGTTTGAGTTTTTCTTTAAAAAACTCAAACCTCGAATGCTTTCAGCCTTGAAATTGATTTCAAGGCGGAGTACGAAATTTGTTTTAAAAACTGGGTTTCAGGGCAACTTAGGAATGAGAATTCAATAATATCCTTTCGAGGTTTTAGTTTTTTTAAAGAAAAACTAAAACGTTGATTGTAAATTTTGAACATTATTGCACGGATTAAATGATAAACAGGATTGTCTTATCAATGTCATCCTGAGCATCCTTCAATCCGTATAATGGTTCAAAAAACAGAGTACAGCGAATTGACGAAATAATCGAATTAAAGGCAGCTATGTTGTATTCGTTTATTTCGCTAATTCGTTGTACTCATTTACAGAATAAAAGCAATAAACCCAATAACACCAACACATTCGGCAAATTCTCTCATTCGGCAAATTCTGATTCAGACAATTGAATGCCGATGCACACAACGTTTGCCCACCCTACCCGGCTCAGTCAAAGTCAAAACCAGACCTGGCAGGTTCAAAAGAAAACCTGCCAGGTCAAAATCAAGTTTGGTCGCTGCCTTGACCTGCCAGGTTTTGTTTTAACCAACCAAGTCTGATTTTAAAGTCTTTTAAATTATTTGATGCACGTTCCTTATCATATAAATATTTTTACCTACAAAATCAAGCAGTTATAAATACACACCCTGTCCTGTAGTATTATTTTGTAAAATCAAAAAGGCTGAAAAAGTGGGCTGAATGAGAATGCCTACGGTTTTTAGTCTGTTGAAATTATACAACATTTAGTGGTACATTTTCAAAATGCCATAAAAAAATAACATATCCTACGCTTGCTGATTTAGACAACATAACAACCAATTATAGATACATGAGTTAATGAATCTGTCTCATATTACGTTAGAACACATCAAAGTTAATGAACTGCCATCCGCATGGACGAAACAATTACTAGCCACGCAAACCGTTACGGTTATTATTATCGCCGAAAATGCTAAACAACAATCTTATGTTCTTGGGCAGAGTGATAAGTACTGAAGCATAAATTATCGAATATGATGGAGTTCGAGATTTCACTTGATCCGTATTCTGGTTCCCAAACTCTGTTTGGGAATCCATTCATGGACGCTCCGCGTCCAGGCACTCGACGCGGAGCGTCGTGGAAGGCATTCGCAAACAGAGTTTGGGAACGAGAGTAAAGACTTTGCCCACCCTACATACTAAAACCCTAAATCCTCTAGCGAAAAGGGCGATATAATTATTGTCAATCAATCATCATTGCTCAAGTCACATTATCCACCACCTTGAATTTTTTTTTCAAAAATGACCTTGAAATAAAATAATTGGCCCCTATATATAAGGTATATCCCCTTTTTTCCATTGTAGATTATGAGGGGGTAGGCGTATAGTTTAGGTCGTTGATGCTGTCAGACGATCCAACTATGAACCTATTCCACTATTCGTTTTTGAGCCTAGAAATCCGATTTTTTTTTTAAAATCGGATTTCTTTAACCTCTCGTTTTTGAGCCTAGAAATCCGATTTTAAAAAAAAATCGGATTTCTTTAACCTCGTTTTTTGATCAAAAAACCAACTATTTTTATTCATTATTTTGCATTTTTGAATAGTGGGATAGGTTCATATAAATACACACATAACTGACTCTTTTTGGAGAACAAACTCGTAAGCCGTATATGTTCGATTTATAAATTGTAATTCGTAACTCGTAAGCCGCGTCTGATTAATAAATTTTAATTCGTCGGGTGCATAAGCGATAGCGTCATGCACCTTAACATACGCAATTTAACCAACGTTTTTTTAAAATGGGTCAATTTGGTGTATGACGCTTCGCTTATACACCCGACGAAGTCTGACAGCAATCCCAGTAATGTAGGGTGGTTTCGAGGTTAAAGTTTTTTTAAAGAAAAAACTTTAACCTCGAAAGGAACGAAGTGGCACCATTTTTCTGAAAATTGAATTTAACGGTTGCGGTGGGTTTCCGCGAAGCGGTAACCCACCCTACGCTTGCTACTCTTGCTACTCTTGCTATTTTTAGTATTTTGAGAGATTATAGTATTTTGTGGTATTTTTTCAAAATGCCATAAAAAAATAATCCGACGCTGGCTAAAATAAGCAGCGATTTCACCACTAAAAGGAAAATCATGAAAAAGCGATTGATCAACGGTTTACTAACCACAACGATTGCGTTTGCTGTCATGCCAGCCCAATCGGAAATCGTACCAGGTACGTCAGTTAGTGTTCATTTTGAATCCACGCATATCGTTGGTTCTGGACGTACACTCAACATGCACCGCGTCCCAGTAAGAAATGTGAACACCGGGGAAACGACCTACTACGATGCTTCCTTTGATTTTACATTTAGCCAGGAGGAGGGCTTTATATTTGAGCAAATGAGCTCAGTCGTCATTTCACCTCCATTGATGATCTCAATAACAAGTTTGGTGGTTGGAGTCTATCGTGATGTGGAAGGTTATTGTTTCGAGCTGGAGAGTCCTATTGCTTTTACTGATAATCGTTCCCTTTATCTGTTCAAAGCAGTTACAGGCATCAGTGGCTGCGAAAAGTCTTCTAATCAGACTTTAACGGCACAAATAACTTCGGGACCAGCCGTTGGACATCCAGAGATCGGACACCGTTCTATTGTCAAAGAACTCCCAGACACCTACGTCTATGGCATAATCGCCGATGCACAAGGGTATTCTGGTGCCCAGATAAATTCTTCTTGGGATTCAAATGCAATTATTGGACTCAGGCAAACAGGCGGGAATCTAACCGTTGCCCGATTTACTAATAATAGCATTAGTAGTCATGAGGACGTTAAGATTCCAGTGAAAACTGTCATCCTAGAAAAAGTGGAACTTGAATAGCCAGCGTAGCTTCTGTTAAATTGTAGGGTGGGTAGAGCGAAAGCGAAACCCACCTTTTTTTTCGCCCACCACATTCGTCATTTTTCCTTTCGAGGTTTTAGTTTTTCTTCAAAAAACTAAAACCTCGAATCCTTTAGTTCCCTCTTGAAACGATATAAATGATTTTAAGTTATAATAACTCAAATATTGTTCAAAAATAGGGGATGCGCCCACAGCTATAGGTTTACTCGTGAAAAATTTTATTTTGAAAAATGTTAGCACAAGCTATGATGGTTTTCAGGAATTATTAAGATTAAAAAATGCCTTAGAATCTGCAATTGAGGTGGGTGACAAGAAATTTTTTCTTGATATGTCTCGTCTCACTTGGTTTGAAGGTAACTTATGTGCTTGCTTAGGGGGACTATTAATCTATTTTAAATCTCAAGGCTTAGGTATTTCCATAAAGTTGATCAAGTCTGGCGTTCGCTCTTTTTTTAACAAAAATGGTTTTTTAGCTTTATTTGGGCAAGATAGAACGGTAGATACTCACGGTACAACCATTAAATTTAAAAAACATAAAATCAATGATTCAAATGACTTTCAAACTTATATTGGAGAATCTTTTTCACCAGGTAGCAAAGGATTACCCAATATGACACCAAGATTGTTAAAAGGTTTTAGGAATAGCTTGTATGAAATATACTTAAATGCTGTTGAACATTCTGAAACTCAGCAAGATGTCTTTTCGTGTGGGCAGTTTTTTCCAAAAAAACAGCGATTAGATTTTTGCATAACTGATTTGGGTATAGGTATCAAGGAAAATATCAAAAGAAAAATTGATCTGACGTTTAAACCAGAAGAAGCGATTGATTGGGCAATGCAAGCCGCTAATACGACACGCAAGTATGAATCTGGCGGATTAGGTTTGAAGCTCATTAGAGAATTTATTGTGCTTAATAACGGAAGAATTGTGATTGTATCAGATGCGGGATATTGGGAATTACAGGGTGAGCAAGTGACTAAGAAACGCTTTGACTGTCCTTTTCCGGGTACTGTTGTCTTGATAGAAATCAATACGGCTGATACAAAATCTTACGCGCTCAAATCTGAGATCGATCCCAATAACATTTTTTAAAGAATGGAGTAAACAAACATGCCAACCGAGTTAGAAGTCAAAATGACCGATATTGTCGGTAGCCAGAGTTGTATCAACCCTGAAGAAGGTAAAAAAGTTTTTCAGGTGATTGCAAAAGCTTTACGCGCAAAACAGCAAGTCACGATTTCTTTAGGGAATATTGAAGATTTAACGTCAAGATTCCTAAACGCAGCCATTGGGCAACTGTATGGTGAATTTTCTGAGGAGGAACTAAAAGCGAAGTTAAAAGTCGCTGGTGATGCTAATCAGGACGATTTAGCTTTGCTGAAGCGAGTTGTTGAACGTGCCAAAGAGTTCTTTAAAAATCCAATTCCCTTTGAAAAAGCGAGTAGGGAAGTTTTAGGGAACAGCGATGATTAGGCAAAACATCAGCAATTATACCTTCAGTAATAATGATCGGTTGTTTTTTGATGCGAATATTTGGATGTATATCTATGGACCCTCAATAGATAAACAAAGCCATCGCCGTTCAACAATTTATGCCACTGCTTTACAAAAAATACGCAATCAAAAAAGCGGTTTATTTATAGATACTTTGGTATTATCAGAGTTTATCAATGCTTATGCAAGACTTGAATATTACCAACGTTTTGCAAATACCTACCAGACGTTTAAAAAATTTCGTCAAAGTCAGGATTTTAAATCTGTCGCTCAGGATATTACGAATAATGCTAAAAGAATAGTGAGGTTATGCCAACCGTGCCATTTGCAGTTTGACGCGCTTGATTTGATGAATATTCTGGATAAATACGCACAAGGCACTACAGATTATAATGATCAGCTTATTACTGAAATTTGTGTTGCTAATGGTTTCTGCTTGGTAACGCATGATGCTGATTTTTCACAATTGGAAAAAAGTCATCAGCTTGTTCTGCTAACGGCTAACCGACGGTTGTTGAACAGTTGATTCGCATGAGTAGAGTCAATGCCATTAAGTTAAGGGCAGCAGGTATGCCTACAAAACCCCGCGTATTATGTGATTGTAGGGGCGAACCTGCGTGTTCGCCCTGGCTTAACTTAATGGCATTGACGAGTAGGGTGGGTAGAGCGAAACCCACCTTATTGACGCGCCCTGAACAATGGATGGTGGGGGTTAGTGGTTTTAAGGTGGAGTAAAGAATGGTGGGCAATATAAAGACTTTGCCCACCCTACCTGAACTTTGTTATTGGAGTACAACGCTTTAGCTTTGTTATTGGAGTACAACGCTTTAGCTTTGTCAGTCCGCCCAAAGCTGAAGCGTTGGACTCCTATTTTAACTCTTAATTCGTACTTACGAAATAAACTGGTAAGTAATGTCAGCGCTCACCAATAATGCAGCATCATGAAAATCATTCGTATAGTAGATATAAGAATCTGTTGAATCACTTTCACTTTTACTCCAACCTTGCGCAACTGAATTAACAAAATTGCTGGCATTACCCTCAATAGTTAAATGGTTACTATCAGATAGTTCTAGTACATCATCAACGCTTAACCTCAATTGATTATTATTGCCTTGTAAATCAATAACTTCTATACTTTGTAAATCAAGTTGTTGTTCGGAAGGTTGTGCATTGTTTTGAATCAGATCAAGGGCTTTACCCTCCGCACCGTCGAAACGAAGCGTGTCTATTCCTTTACCGCCATCTATGCGTACACCTGCTGCGGTATTTGGGTTGAATAAAAACACATCTTCGCCTTCACCTCCTAATAAAATATCACTACCAACGCTGGGTGCAAAGGTATCATTGCCTTCTTTACCAACAATGATATCTAAACTATCAGTGCCTTCAAGTGTATCTTCACCTGATGTACCAGAAATGACATTGGAAGGGTTTACTGTGACGGTAGCAGTATCTTCGCCACCATGATCATCTTTGACGGTATAATCAAAGGTGATTGGTTTTGAAGGATCATCGTTAATGAATCCGTCAATAAACAATTGCACTTCATTGTTCACCAGTATTGCATTGACTCCTTCACTTTTATTGCTCAAGCTGGAAATCGTTAAAATGTCATAAGGATTAGTCGGTTTATCATTTGATAATAAATCATCCACTGATAAATGGGTGAGGCTATTAAAAGGGAGCGATATTTCGTTTTCTATTCCATCATCAACGGCTTCAAGCGGTGGTGGTGAATAGGTTATTTTAATATCGCGGCTGATTGGCAGACTTTCGCCACCATCGCCGTCGTTGAGGGTGATTTCTACCGTGCGAATCTCTGTTAAAGGTTCTGCACGAGTTTTTGTTGAAGGGATCGTTGAGGTATTTCTGTAAGTAATGGCTTGTAACAGGGCGGCAGTTGTCTCAGGATTAGCATTTTCGTTAAGCCCTACCAATAAGCTACCGGTCACAAAATTGGTGAAGAAGTTTCCAATAGGAGTCTCATTATATTTAATTTCCCCGCTACTAGAAACAGTGATTGGACCAATATTTTGAATTTCCAATATATCATTGGGGGTCCGATTATTTTCAATAAGTACTTTAACTGTGCCGTTTTCAAAATTAGGTGAATCAAGATCATCAATCTTCGCATCGCTGTATATCTGTCGCGCTTCACCTATTGCCGTGTTATATTCCAGCGGTGTATTATCAAAGTTGATAATGGGCGAAATCGGTGGTGGTGGTGGCGTTACGGTGATACTCACTTTTGCTGTATCTGTTGCTCCACTGCTATCTTTTATGGTGTATTCAAAACTGGCTTCACCTGAAAAATCAGCTTTTGGCGTAAATACAATGTTTTCATCAACCAATTTGATAGAACCATTTTCATGAAGTTTTTCTTCTACTGTGAGAGTGAGTGCATCACCATTCTCATCCGAATCATTACTTAATAAGTCTGCCTTGGAAATAGATAACTCTGTGTTTTGTTTAGTCGTAAAAGGAACATCATCTTCTGCAACCGGTGGCGTATTGTTCACTTGAACGGTAACTGTGGCTTTATCAGTTTTTCCTAACGCATCAGTTACGGTATAATCAAACTGTGCATCGCCTTCAAAATCTTTCGTCGGTGTAAATTGAACATCGCCGTTTTCTAATAACAGGGCTTCGCCATTAATTACATTATCAACGTTTGTGATAGTGAGTGGTTCTTCCTCTTTATTATCATTTTCTAATAAGAAAATACTGCTAGTGCTACCCGTCGTGTTTTTAGGATATATTGTGAAATCATCAACTGCGATGAGAACATCCTTAATCTCAATTTCAACTTGAGCCGGAACACTTTCTGCGCCATGATTATCTTTGATGAGATATTCAAAGCTGGCATTGCCTGTAAAATCAAGCTCAGGTGTAAATATGACATTGCCATCCGCTGTTAATTCAACATCACCATGATTTGATTTAATAACCTTATTTATTGTGTATGTATCATCTAAATTAGGATCCGAATCGTTTTCTAGCAATGAAGAAAGCGTTATGGGTGTATTTTTAAATGTGCTTAATCCACTGTCACTGTTAGCAACGGGTGGCAAATTGATATTTCCGCGAATAATATTCACTTGCCCAATATCCGTTTTCTCACCATCACTCAGAATATATTCAAATCCGCCCGTCGTCACTGTATTATCTTTGAAGGAAAAAACAATTTCACCATTATTTAGACTTACGTTGCCATTCGATGGTTTAAGCACTTCGCTCACTTGTAGGGCATCATTATCAATATCCTGATCATTTTTAGAGAGCGAATCGGCGGAGATAATCAGTGATGTTTCAGTTTCTAAGACAAAAGTATCATCAACTGCAATTGGGGGCTCATTAACAGGGTTCACATTGACTTTGACTGAAGCTGTACTTTGCTCGCCCTGACTATCTTCTATTGTATAAAAAAATTCAGCTAAACCATAAAAATCGGGTTCTGGCTGATACATCACTTCGCCGCTTTCATTCAGACTAACAGTGCCATGCGTTAAATCATTTCCCTCCACGCTGACTATAGAAAGACTATCTCCGTCAACATCAAAATCGTTTTCTAACAGAATTTCAGAGTGAAATACAAGAGGAATATCTTCATTAGTATTGAAGTTATCCTCTTTAGCAATTGGGGGATCATTAACAGGGTTCACATTGACTTTGACTGACGCTGTACTTTGCTCGCCATGACTATCTTCTATCGTATAAACAAATTCCGCCGAGCCATAAAAATCGGGTTCTGGCTGATACATCACTTCGCCGCTTTCATTCAGACTAA